>JAUUWD010000355.1 GCA_030589225.1 Desulfobacteraceae bacterium
TAATACCCACTGGATAGTAAGGAGCGCACCCATAAAGAATGACGAAGGCGAAGTGGTAGCTGCCATGGAGATGAGCCTGGACGTGACCCAGGTGAGGTTCTTGGAAGAGGAGGTCGAAAAGACAGAAAAAAAATACCAGACCATATTCAACACCATACCCAATCCGGTGTTTGTACTGGATAGAAAGACTCTCAATATATTGGATTGCAATGAAAGTGCGACGGCCATATACGGATTCAATAAAGAAGAGATATTAATGACCTCTTTTCTCAACTTTTTTGAGGAAAATCATCGGGAAGAATACGCGTCAGAAATAAAGTCATCTAATATTCTGAATAAAGTAAAGCATCTCCGAAGGGATGGCCAAACGATCTATGTGAACATTCGCATTTCCTCTTCTGAGTATTCTGGCCAGGATGTCTTACTGGTTACCACAAGCGATATTACCAAGCGCCTCATGTCTGAGCAGCAACTCATACAGGCCAGCAAAATGGCCACCCTGGGAGAAATGGCCACGGGGGTGGCACACGAGTTGAATCAACCACTGTCGGTGATTAAGACGGCAAGCAGTTTTATCACAAAAAAGGTTCGGAAGAATGAGGCTATCCAGGATGAGATACTGAAAACACTGGCCGAAGAGATAGATAGCCATGTTGATCGTGCTGCAAGAATCATCGATCATATGAGGGAATTTGGCCGTAAATCTGATGTCGAGAGGGAGAAAGTCCGGGTAAATGAGACATTGGAGAAGGCCCTTGAAATCTTCAATCAGCAATTGAAGCTGAGAGAAATAAAGGTGGTTAAGGAATTTGAAAAAGATCTCCCACCCATTCTTGCTGATTCGAATCGGTTGGAACAGGTCTTTATTAATCTGCTTATCAACGCGAGGGATGCCCTTGAAGAAAAGTCTGACAAGGCAGATAACAAGGGTCAGCCCAAAAAGATATTTCTGAAAACCGGTTTTAAAAATGGACTTGTCACCATCGAAGTGAAGGATACCGGGGTGGGTATTCAAAAATCGATCCTTGATAAAATTTTCGATCCTTTTTTCACAACCAAGAAAGTGGGAGAGGGCACTGGACTGGGACTTTCCATTAGCTATGGCATTGTAAAGGATTATGGAGGCCACATTCATGCAGAAAGCCAGGAAGGTGTGGGTTCTAATTTTGTTGTTCACTTCCCCGTTCCCAGTGAGGCCAAATGACACAAAAAATTCTCCTGGTTGATGATGAGGAAGGTATCCGAAAGGTTCTGGACATATCTTTGTCAGATAGCGGTTTCAAGGTGTTTACCGCTGAAACTGGTAAGGAGGCCCTGGATATTTTCAGGAAAATGCGGCCACCTATCGTGTTGACTGATATCAAGATGCCAGGGATGGATGGAATAGAGCTACTTCAGAAGATCAAAGAAGAGAGTCCGGACACAGAAGTGATCATGATCACAGGGCACGGCGACATGGAGCTGGCTATCCGGAGTTTGAAATATGACGCCACCGATTTTATCACCAAACCAATAAACGATGACGCCCTGGAAATCGCCCTGAAAAGGGCCAACGAAAAGATCACTTTGAGGGCAAAACTTAAGGAATATACCGAGAATCTTGAGCTCCTTGTTGAGGAGAAAACGAAAAAGCTCTTAGAAACGGAACGGCTTGCTGCTATTGGGCAGACTGTTGGGGGACTTGCCCATGCCATCAAAAACATAGCTGGTGGGCTGACAGGGGGCGCATTTGTATTGGAAAAGGGCATTGACCTCCACAATGAAAAATATCTTCATGAAGGCTGGGATATGGTCAAAGGAAATTTAGCCAGAATAAAAGGCATGGCCCTGGGCTTACTCAGCTATACAAAAGAGAGGGAGCCTGACTACCAACTTCGTGATCCCAACAGTTTGGCACAGGAGATCGCTGATTTGATGCTTCCCCGAGCACACGAAAATGACGTTTCCTTGGAGGTCGAATCGGATGAGAGTCTCTCCCTGGTATGGCTTGATCCGGAAGGGATCCACCGGTGTTTATTAAATCTGGTAACAAATGCCATAGACGCATGTATCGAAATTGATTATACCAAAAGACAAGGTAAGGTTCTTCTGCGGACACTGAAAACCGGGGGCTGGGCAGTAGAGTTTCAGGTGGTGGACAATGGCTGCGGTATGGATGAAGAGACGAGAGGAAAAATATTCCAGAGGTTCTTTAGTACTAAAGGAAGCCGGGGCACCGGCCTGGGATTAATGATCACAAAAAAGATCATAGATGAGCATGAAGGTGCAATTGAGTTTGAATCTGAGAAAGGGAAAGGCACAAGATTTATTATAAGGCTGCCTGAAAAGGATCAATCCACATCAATCTAACCCACAAGAGGAGTACATCATGATAGAATATAAAAGCATCCTGTTCTGTACTGATTTTTCCGAGGACGCCAATATTTCATTTCTTCATGCCCTCGATCTGGCTAAAAAGTATAATGCTAAGCTGCATATCCTTCATATTCCCCACTCTTCCTATGCCTATTGC
>JAUUWD010000266.1 GCA_030589225.1 Desulfobacteraceae bacterium
AGTTTAACTAATCGGCTTAAACCGCTACCTCTGGTAGTGGTGCCATAATAAGGTTATACCGTTTTTTGAATACAGACTTGAATTCTATTTTAAAGCATTTATAATCATAGACATTAAATCATCTTTTTTGGAGGTTAAAACGAATGGAAAAAGCTGTCGCTGGAAGACAGGGGACTGGGGTTATAGTAAATGAATTTGTAAGAAGTGTGTATAATTGGATGGCCATAGGGCTTGCTCTGACAGGGTTTGTAGCCTACTATGTATCCGGAAGACCGGACTTGGTCCGTGTCATCTTCGGAAATGCAGTGCTGATGATTGTCTTCATTCTGGCGTACTTCGGCCTGGTTATGTACTTAAGCGCCAGGATTGACAAGATAAGTGCCGGTACGGCCACGTTTCTTTTTCTCCTGTATTCAGGTCTAACTGGCGTTTTATTGTCATCCGTATTTCTTGTCTATACTACTGAGTCCATTTCCAGCACCTTTTTTATCTGTGCAGGAACATTTGTTGGATGCAGTATCTATGGCTGGACCACCAAAAGGGACCTGACGTCCTGGAGCGGGTTCTTGATGATGGGACTGATTGGTGTAGTCATAGCGATAGTTGTAAATATGTTTATTCAAAGCAGCGCCATGAACATGATTATCGGATGCATTGGCGTCATCGTGTTTGTGGGGTTAACCGCCTATGACACCCAGAAGCTAAAAAACATGGCCCTCACACAGCCTGCAGGGTTAGATGGTGGTGTCAAAAGAAAGGGGGCCATCCTGGGAGCTCTTTCCCTTTATCTTGACTTTATCAATCTGTTTTTGATGCTCCTCAGGATATTTGGTCAAAGGAGATAATATCCGGGAAGAGAGACATCCCATTTACCATTCTGCCATGGAACCTTCCTATTTAGAGCTCTACCGTGAGGGTGAACTCGAGGTTCGGGCTGAAAAGGCCTTGAGGCTTCTGAAGTCGTGCAATCTTTGCCCTCGAGCATGCGGGGTAAACCGGCTGGCAGGGGAAACCGGTTACTGCAGGACAGGAAGAAAGGCCAGGATCGCGAGCTACAATGCACACTTCGGGGAAGAGGCCCCCCTGGTTGGTGAGTACGGATCCGGCACCATATTCTTAAGCTCTTGCAATCTGCTTTGTACATTTTGCCAGAACTACGATATTAGCCATCTATCTGAAGGTGTGGAGATAGAGCCTGAACAAATGGCTGCCATGATGATTCAACTGGCTGAACGTGGCTGCCACAACATTAATTTTGTTACCCCAACCCATGTGGTCCCGCAAATCATAGAAGCGCTCATCCTGGCTATAAACGACGGGCTAAGGGTGCCGCTGGTTTATAATTCAGGCGGCTATGACCGGAAAGAGACCCTGGAGCTTTTAAATGGAATCTTTGACATTTATATGCCGGATTTCAAGTTCTGGGATGAAAAATGGGCAGACATGTTCTGCAAGGCGGGTGATTACAGACAGGTCGCGATAGAAGCGATCAAGGAAATGCATGGCCAGGTAGGGGATTTGGTCGTCAATGAAAACGGTATCGCGGTCAGAGGATTGCTTGTAAGGCATCTGGTTATGCCTAACCGGGTAGCGGGAACCGAGGAAATTATGGAGTTTCTTGCAAAAGAAATCTCTTCAAATACATACGTTAATGTGATGGACCAGTACAGACCTTGCGGCACTGCCAATGAACATGAACTCATCAGCCGCCGGTTGAACCCGCAGGAGTTCAAATATGCTGTAGATGCGGCCAAAAGGGCAGGGCTCACCCGCCTTGATCCCAGGGATCGGCCTCGTCTGATTTTAAGGTTCTAATGGGCGAAGAAAGAATATTCGTTGTCGGAGACATTCACGGTTGCCTTGACATGCTTAACAGGCTTATGGACAAGATTCGCTGGGAGCCTGACAAGGATCGGCTTATCTTTCTTGGGGACTATATCGACAGGGGCAAAGATCCCAAAGGGGTGGTAGACTATGTCCTTGCTCTTGCAAAGTGTTCAGTTAGTGTTGAGTGCCTTATTGGGAATCATGAGACAATTTTTATGGAATATCTTTCCGGCACGGATCGCGGATTATTCCTTATGAACGGTGGGTGGCGAACAGTGGAAAGCTATCAGGAGGATAAGCTGAAAGAGCTCAACTCCTTAGTTCCCCCTGACCATTTGGCTTTTTTTAAGTCGCTAAAGACATATATAGAGCTTGAGAATCACTATGTAGTCCATGCCGGTTTCAGGCCTAATGTCCCAATAAAGGAGCAAAGCCTGGACGATATGGTCTGGATCAGGGAACCCTTTATCTACTCTGATTACGATTTTGGGAAGAAGGTCATCTTTGGTCACACCCCATTCAGTGAACCCCTGGTCATGGAAAACAAGATAGGACTGGATACCGGTGCCGTTTATGGCAACCGGCTAACCTGCCTTGAACTCCCGGAAATGAGATTTCGTTCTGTTGGGACGTGAACCTCCTGAGGTATTATAGCCTCTATATTATTACCTCAATTGAGTCAAACTCAATTGAGGTGGTACTTGGTATCCGGTACTGGGTACTGGTTTAGAGGAAAATTTTTCATTTTTTAACATCTCTATCAGGGAAGTAATATAAGATAAGACGTGAAACACCTTAAAACCAATACCAGATAACCAATACCCAATACCGCCTAATTGAGCATCACTCAATTAGGGTTACACTTTCCCGTTTATATAGGCTTCAGCAAGCTCTACGTCCTGTTTACTCCCGATATAAAGGGGCGTCCTCTGGTGTAACGCGGTGGGCTCTATATTTAAAATGGGACCATGGCCGTCACTGGCATACCCCCCTGCCTCTTTCACCACCATGGCCAGAGGGTTGGCTTCCACCATGAGTCTCAGCTTGCCCGTAGGCTTTTTGGGATCCTTTTTATCTGCCGGATACATGAAGATGCCGCCTTTTAACAAATTCCGGTGAAAATCTGCCACCAGACTTCCTACATAACGTGACGAGTAAGGCCGTCCGGTTTCTTTATCTTTTGTCTTGAAATAGTCAACAAGAGCGCGGGTTTTTTTATCCCAGTGAACATAATTTCCCTCATTGACGCTATAGATCTTTCCCTTTTCGGGAATTCGGATATCCTCATGTGACAGAAGAAATTCACCTACACTTGGAAAGAGCGTGAAACCATGAACGCCGGTATTATTTCCAGTGGTGTACACCATAATAGTGCTTGAGCCGTAGACGAAATAACCAGCGGCTACCTGTTTTATTCCTGGCTGTAGAACGTCGTCGAGCAGTAAATCACATGTTGTTCCACTATTCTTTTTCTTGAAAACACCAAAAATGGTACCAATGCTTATATTGACATCAATATTGGAAGAACCGTCGAGAGGATCAAAGAGCAGAATATATTCTCCCTTTGGAAATTGAGGTGGGATCTCGATCAGATCAGGGTCCTCCTCTGACCCCATACACCATAATTGACCGATGTGCTGCATCCTCTCTATGATGGCCTGGTTCGCAAAAATGTCCAGCTTTTGTACCAGTTCATCCTGAACATTGATTTTTCCAGTTGGCCCCAGGATGTCAACCAGTCCGGCCTTGTTTACTTCCCTGGAGATGACCTTTGCTGCAACGATCAGTTCGGTGATCAGAGTCGTAAACGCTCCGGTCGCCTCTGGATTTTGCCGTTGCTGACTTAAGATGTGCTGTGTAATGGTGATACCCAAACCTTTTTTTCCCATATCTGATCCTCCTTGATCCTTTTTAGTGTA
>JAUUWD010000142.1 GCA_030589225.1 Desulfobacteraceae bacterium
GATGCAAAAACGATGAGTTATTTATTTACAGACCCTTAGTCTGAAAAAATCGGCTTGCAGTCTTTTTGAGGGATATGCTATAGAATTCCATGTGAATTGAAGCACAAGAAAATATTTCCCCTAATCTCAATCGGAGGGTTATCCCGTGGAAGAAAGAGATATAATGGAGGTTGATGTACTTTTTGTGGGCGGGGGTGTTGCATGCCTTAGCGGGGCGCTCCATCTTGCGAATCTCATAAAAGGGCACAACGAAAAGGTAGAGCAGGGAGGTGATGGAAAGAAACTGGATGAAATCATGATTGCCATACTGGAAAAGAGTGCCTTTGTGGGCTCTCATAGCATTTCCGGGGCTGTCATGGATCCCATTGCCCTTAAAGAGCTTGTCCCTGATTTTTTAGAAAAGGGCGCACCTGTGGAAGGTGAGATCAAAAAAGAGGAGGTGTGCCTGCTGACCAGAAATGGGCGGATTAAGTCCCCCATAACACCGCCGCCTCTTAATAATCACGGTAACTACGTGGTTTCCCTTTCAAAGTTTACAGAATGGTTAGGTAAACTAGTTGAGGAGAGTGGCGTTGATATATTCCCTGGTTTTGCAGGTACAGAGGTCCTCTACGATGGTAACAGGGTGATCGGTGTCAGGACAGGCGATAAAGGAATTGATGCGGATGGAAGCAAAAAAAGCAATTTTGAACCAGGAATCGATCTGCATGCCAAAGTCAGTGTCTTTGGAGAGGGAACACGGGGGAGCCTTGCAAAGACCTTGATAGAGAAGTTCAAGTTAGACGAGGGGAAAAACCCGCAGGGTTATGTGGTGGGTGTCAAAGAGGTGTGGGAGATCCCTGAAGGTAGAATTGAACCGGGGCATGTTATCCACACCATGGGCTACCCGCTAAAGAGTAATACATATGGCGGGGGATTTATTTATGGAATGAAAAACAACATGGTCTCCCTTGGGTTGATGACAGGCCTTGATTACGAAGACCCCCTTCTTGATCCTCACCGTGAGTTTCAAAAATTCAAGCTCCACCCTTTTGTAGCCGACATTCTCAAAGACCGGAAACTGACCCAGTACGGGGCCAAGACAGCCCCTGTGGGAGGGTATTTTTCTATTCCTGAACTCACATTCGAAGGGGGCCTTATTGTCGGGGATTCGGCAAGCCTGTTCATAAGCCAGAAGATCAAGGGGATTCACGTTGCAATGAAATCGGGTATGCTGGCTGCAGAGACGATTTTTCAATCCCTTTTAAAAGATGACTTCTCACAGGCAAGCCTTGAGACGTACCAGAAAGCCCTCTATGACAGCTATATCTCGAAGGAGCTTTACAAGGTGCGCAATTTCCATCAGGCCTTCCAGAAAGGTCTATGGATTGCCATGATCAAGGCAGGGTTCCAGTATATTCTGGGTGGCAGGATATTGAAGGGCCGACTTCCCACCGAACCTGATTTTGTTCACCTGAAAAAAGTGGTTGATGTTTATGGTACGGATTCCCCTACGGATGAGCAAAAGAGGGTAATTAAATTCGATGGCAAGCAAACATTTGACAAGGAAACGGATGTTTATTATTCAGGTACAACCCATGAGGAAAAACAGCCTGCCCATCTTAAGATATTGGATCTTGACATCTGCTATACCAAATGCGTGGAAGAATATCAGAACCCTTGCGTGAGCTTTTGCCCTGCAAATGTTTACGAAATGGAGATTGATGAGGAGACCGGCAAGCGTATTATGAAGCTCAACTTTTCGAACTGTGTTCATTGTAAGACATGCGATGTAAAAGACCCATATGAAAATATTACATGGGTCCCGCCTGAGGGCGGAGGAGGTCCGAAGTATACGGTAATGTGACCAGCAAGTTAAGTATGGAGTAGGGAGTAAGGAGTAAGCAGTAGGGAGTAGGCAGAAAAGGGCAACAAATCTTTATGGTGCTTACTGCGTACTGCTTACTGCATACTATTTAGCTGGGAAAAGACAGCACGTATTAATAAGTATATAATTTCGGAAAATTGTATATGTTCCGAAATATATAAATGAGCCGAGGAGGATAAGTATGGCAAACACAGACACCCAGAGTATCCTGGTGGTCGGCAGTGGTATGGGCGGGCTCACTGCCGCTGTCGAGGCAGCAGAGGCGGGCTACGATGTCTATATAGTGGAGAAAAAACCCTATCTGGGGGGAAGGGTGGCCCAGCTTCATCATTACTTCCCTAAATTGTGCCCTCCCAATTGCGGACTTGAAATCAACTTTCGCCGGATCAGGCAGAATCCCAGGGTGCGTTTTTTTACCATGGCCGAAGTAGAAAAGATTTCCGGAGAGGAAGGAGATTTCGATGTCACCATTCGATTAAGCCCTCGTTATGTTAACGAGAAATGTACTGGTTGCGGCAAATGCACCGAGGCCTGTACCATGGAAATCGAAAATGCCTTTAATTACGGTATGGATAAGATCAAGGCCGCTTATCTGCCACACGACATGGCTTACCCCATGCGGTATGTGCTGGACCCGTCCCTGGTAAAAAGTGATGAGGCCCAAAAGGTTAAGGAGGCCTGCCCATATGATGCAATCGACCTGGATATGGAAACCAGGACAGTGGAATTGAAGGTGGGCTCTATTGTCTGGGCAACGGGATGGAAGCCCTATGATGCTAACAAGCTTGATACTTACGGATTTGGACAATACCCGGATGTGATCACAAACGTCATGATGGAAAGACTGGCCTCCTGGACAGGGCCAACACAGGGAAAGATTGTTAGGCCTTCTGATGGCAAGGCGCCTGAGACAATAGCTTTTGTTCAATGCGCGGGTTCACGGGATGAAAATCACCTCCTTTACTGCTCGGGCATTTGCTGTCTGGCATCCATGAAGCAGGCCACCTATGTGCGCGAACAATATCCTGACGCCAAAATATATATCTTTTTTATTGATATTAGGGCCACAGACCGGTTGGAAGACTTTTATAACAAGGTCAAGGAAGATGAAAACATCCGGTTTTTTAAAGGTAAAGTGGCCAAGATCACCGAGGAAGATGGTAAGGGGCTTGTTCTGAGGGTTGAAGATACAATGACCGAAGAGCTGCATGAAATTTCTGCGGATCTGGTTGTGCTGGCAACAGGTATGCAACCCAATACATCTGACTCCCCTCTTCCCATTCAGGTCCCCTATGATGATTATGGGTTTATGGTTTCCCGAAACGGTAAACCCGGAATTCATGCTGCAGGTTGTGTAAGAACGCCGACTTTTGTTTCAGAAGTAGTCCAGGATGGAACGGCAGCAGCCCTAAAAGCTATTCAATCGGTTGTGAGGAGGTAAACTCAATGGAAAAAAAGACCGCAGTCTATATATGCACGGGATGTGGCATTGGAGATGCCCTTGATACAGAACAGCTCGGCAAGGTGGCTACTGATGAAGGCAGCGTCCCCATTTGCCGGATTCATGCCAACCTGTGCAGTCAGGAAGGTGTGGAACTCATTAAGAATGACATTGCCAATGAGGGCGCCAATACACTGGTAATAGCAGCCTGTTCCCATAGGGTGATGTATGATGCGTTTAACTTTGAAAGCTGTATTGTTGACAGGGTCAATATCCGGGAACAGGTGGTCTGGTGTCAGAAACCAGGGGATGAAGATACCCAGATGATGGCAGAAGACTATCTCCGAATGGGCATGGCCAAGGTTGACAATATGGAACTGCCTGAACCCTTTAAACCTGAAGAAGAAATATCCAGGGATATCCTTGTGGTTGGAGGTGGACTGACCGGGATGACATCGGCCCTGGAAGCTGCAAAAGCTGGCTGTTCAGTGGTTTTGGTGGAAAAAGAGGCCCAACTGGGAGGTTTCCAGAGCAATGTCCAGAAAATAGCGACATTCCCTTACAAGGAAGCTCAGGATAACGATCTGGAACAACTGATTCAGGAAGTCACGCAAAATGAAAAAATCAAGATATATACCGGGGCCAAGGTGGACAAAACCGCTGGAGGCCCGGGTGTTTTTCAGGCTACTATCAGCCAGAATGGAACCACGGCTGAGCATAAAATAGGGGCTATTGTGCTTGCGGCCGGATGGCAGCCCTATGACCCCGATAAGCTGGATAAAAAGCTCGGGTTCGGAGCTTCTCCCAATGTTATTACCAACGTCCTATTTGAAGAGAACGTTAAAGATGGAAAGATAACCCGACCCAGCGATGGAAAGGACGTAACAAACGTCGCCTTCCTGCAATGTGCAGGACAAAGAGATCCTGATCATCTGCCATACTGTTCAAGCGTTTGCTGTGTCACTGCCCTGAAGCAGGCCCTGCAGGTCAAGAGCCAAAATCCAGATGCCAATATTTTTGTAGTGTACAAAGAAATGAGGACTCCCGGGCAGGCTGAGGACATTTACCGGAAGGCCCAGGAAGAAGGAATAATATTTATCCGGTGTCAGTCACCTGAGGTCAAGGCCAATGGTGACGGCCTGGTGGTTGAGGCCGAAGATGAACTTTTAGGTGAGACCGTTCTTATGGAAGACCTGGACATGGTGGTTCTTGCCACAGGTATGGTCCCGGTTACTGCCTTTGGTATGGATATCACTAAGGAAGAAAAGGAAAAGGAAGAGGAAGAGAAAAAAAAGGAAGAGGAACTGGAAATACCTCTTGACGTTATCAGGCGTTCGGAGCTTTTAAACCTGGATTACAGGCAGGGTCCGGAACTGCCTGCGCTTCAATATGATTTTCCGGACTCCAATTTCATATGTTTCCCTTACGAAAGCCGGCGTACAGGTGTATATGTTGCCGGTTGTGTGCGTCGTCCCATGGGAATAGAGACGGCCCGGGAGGATGCAGCCGGGGCGGTTATGAAGGCCATCCAGTGTATTGAGCTCACCTCCCAGGGTGCCGCGGTTCATCCCCGGTCAGGGGATATGACCTTTCCGGAATTTGCCATGCAGCGCTGCACACAGTGCAAGCGCTGTACGGTGGAATGTCCTTTTGGGGCCATTAATGAAGATGAAGAGGCCAATCCATTGCCGCAAATTACGCGATGCCGGCGTTGCGGTGTGTGCATGGGGGCTTGTCCTGAACGTATCATTTCCTTTAAGAATTATTCAGTGCAGATGATCGGCGCTATGATTAAGGCCATTGAGGTGCCTGAGGAGGATGAAGAAAAACCGCGCATTCTTGTGCTGGCCTGTGAAAATGATGCCTATGGGGCACTTGATATGGCAGGGCTTAACCGCATGAAATATAACGCCTGGATTAGGGTAATTCCGATGCGGTGCCTTGGTTCCATGAACCTTGTCTGGATTGCAGATACCCTTTCAAAGGGCATTGATGGAGTCCTTCTTCTGGGGTGCAAGCACGGAGATGATTATCAGTGTCATTTTATCAAGGGAAGTGAACTGGCTGATATCCGGTTGAGCAAG
>JAUUWD010000058.1 GCA_030589225.1 Desulfobacteraceae bacterium
TAGATTTACTGCTTATATCGCCCGAACTCTCTCTCCAGGGGCGCAAATGCTCTATAAGTTTCATCTGGTAAGGTGGCGTGTGAACCAATGAGGTCTCCCATTAATGATTGGAATGGACGGGGGGGTACCGGAATCGGCAGAAAAAAACGCCGGAGAAATTCAAAATCGATACTTTAAGCCTATGGCCAGCGTATTGGAACCACCCACACCCCGGTCCAAAACAAGCCCGAATGCTCCTGAGCGATGGTGTATGCGCAATACACAGGCCCAGTTGCTGCCTGAAGGACCGAGGGCCAGTTCGCCGAACCAGTAGACTAAAAACTTCTTGGTTGAATCATGCTCCTCGATTTCAGCCTTGGGTTCTTTGCTGGCATAGGAGGGGCCGATACCATAGGCCAGGCTGGTTGACACATAATTGTTCCAGGGGAATTTGCTCCAGCGGATAGCCACGGGAAGGTTGAACTCCAAATTATGCTGATCCCCGAACCATTTGCCGACCTGCCCCTCTAATTCAAAAGATAATGCGTCTTCAAAAAACCGCGCAAAGGTCCAGGATAGAGCACCAACCACGACGTAGGCATCAATATAGTCGGCCTGCCCGGTGAGGGCAAAGCCAAAGTCACCGTCTGTCATTTGCCCCCCGTAAACCGTCACGGCAAAGTCATCTGCGGCCATTGTCTTTCCTGTGAATGCGGGCATTACGGCGATAATCAATAGTACTGCAACAATACGATATTTGGACAAAAAATCACCTTCCAGAATAATTTATAACAAATGTTCGCCCCCATAAAAGGCAATGATGGTAGCCATAACCTATGGAATTTAAGACAGTTTTCGTCTTTCCACTAATTTTTTTCTTGTGACTACATATGCAGTCTTAAAACGCTTCATTCCACGTTGTTTCAATGAGTTAACTAATTTTGCAGGGGTGAACATCCGTTCTAAGCTTAACTGCTTATAACGCCAGAACTCTCTCCCCAGGGCCGCAACTGCTATATAAGTATCATCTGGAAAGGTGGCTTGAAAGGTTAATAACCCCCCCAGCGTTTTCTGGGCATGTAGTCCACCATAGACGGTTAAAAACCACTTACGCTCCAATGTGTTATCCTCTTCTTTGTCATTATCAGCGAATGCATTCGGTAATGAAAAAAGCAGAAGCAACTCAAAACCACGGGGAAATTCAGATACCGGAAAAAAATCATCATTAACCTCATAGACAACTTCCGAATGAACAAGCATATGGAACCACATATTATTCAGGAATAAATTTTTCTACATTTTTTATTTTCTGAGCAAATTGTCAAGTCAAAATTTTTTCGATCACCTTTTCTGTTTCCTGTGCGATTTTCAATTCCTCATTTGTGGGGACCACAAGAATCCTGACCTCACTGCTCGCAAGACTGATCTCTCTAATTTCTTTGCCGCTTTTGTTATTCCTTTCTGAATCAATTTCGATTCCCAGCTTGTGTAAGCCCTGGCAGCAGTTTTCGCGGATATATGGCGAATTTTCCCCTATACCCGCAGTAAAAATAATCGCATTTAGGCTCCCCAAAGCGGCAAAATATGCACCGATATATTTTCTTATTCTGTAGCAATAAAGCTTTAGAGCAATCTCCGCCCTGTCGTCGCCTGCATCTTTCTTCCTTATGACTTCGCGCATATCGTTAGACCCGCAAATCCCCTTCAACCCGCTGTCTTTATTCAGGAGATCATCAATTTCTTTGGCAGACATCCTCAACTGGTCAGCCAGAAAAAAAGTAAGTGCGGGATCAATATCACCCGAACGGGTCCCCATCACCAATCCTGCCAGGGGCGTCATGCCCATGGTGGTGTCAACAGATATCCCATTTTTCAAAGCAGCCATGCTCGCCCCGTTCCCCAGATGAATCGTTATTAAATTCAATTCACCCAGGGACCGCCCTAAATATTCTGCCCCCCTTTCAGCAACATAGGCATGTGAGGTTCCATGAAAACCATATCGCCGTATCCTGTGCTTTTCATACAGTTCAAAAGGAATGGCATATAAATATGACTCCATGGGAATAGTCTGGTGGAATGCTGTATCAAATACCGCCACCTGCGGTGAATCTGGAAAAATTGCCCCGGCAACCTCAATGCCCATCAAATTGGAAGGATTATGCAAAGGGGCCAGGGGGATGTTCTCTTTGATGGCTGCGATCACGCTCTCATCGATTATCGTGGGTGAGTGAAAAGTCTCCCCGCCATGAACCACGCGGTGGCCCACAGCCGATATTTCGGATTTGTCTCCAACGACCCCATGTCCCGGATCAATCAACAAACCTAAAATCCGGTTCATTCCTGCATGATGATCGGCGATCACGCCCTCTTCGACTTTTTTTACATCCTCCCCATTGGCTGAAGCATTCCAGTGTGTAAGAAGGCTGATCTCCTCACCAATTTTCTCTGCCACGCCTGAAGCCAGTATTCTATGTCGCTCCATATCAAACAATTGGTACTTAATTGAGGAGCTTCCCGTATTGATGACGAGTATCTTCATGATAATCTTTTCTGAAGGAATTGACAGAATAAAACTATGCTTTTTCCGATTGGGCCTGAATCGCAGTAATTGCAACGGTATTCACGATGTCCGGAATTGTACACCCACGACTCAGATCATTCACAGGCTGTTTGAGCCCCTGAAGCACAGGACCAATGGCCACGGCCCCGGCCGATCTTTGAACCGCCTTGTAGGTGTTATTCCCGGTATTCAAATCGGGGAAAATAAATACGGTGGCCCTTCCAGCAACGTCGCTTTCAGGCATCTTGGTTTTGGCCACCGAAGGCTCAACAGCGGCATCATATTGGATTGGCCCGTCGATTTTTAATCCGGGGTAAGATTCTCTGGCCATTTCCTTTGCAATCTTCGTTGCTTCTCGAACCCTTACTACGTCCTCCCCACTACCGGATTTCCCTGTTGAGTAGGACAACAGGGCGACAACGGGATCAATGCCAAAGGCCTTTGCTGTATGTGCGGAACTAAGGGCGATTTCAGCCAGTTGATTCGCGTTTGGGCTGGGATTCACCGCGCAGTCCCCGTAAACGAGTACTTTCTCTGCCAGGCACATAAAGAATACACTCGATACAATGGAAAAACCGGCCTTGGTCTTAATGATTTCAAAGGCAGGACGAATCGTGTCTGCGGTGCTGTGGACCGAGCCGGAAACCATCCCATCTGCATTCCCCTTGTAAATCATCATGGTTCCATAATAGGTTGCATCGGACATAGTATCCCGGGCATTTTCCACTGTGATGCCCCTGTGTTTCCTCAACTCGAAGTAGGTCTGGACATACTCATCAAAAACCCTGGATTTTGAGGGATCAATGATGTCTGCGTTATTCAGCCGCAGACCCAATTCCGATATTCTATTGCGGATCCGCTGTTCATCTCCAAGCAGAGTAATATCCACTACCTCCCGACGGAGCAGTGTCTCAGCAGCCCGAAGGATCCTTTCCTCTTTGCCCTCAGGTAACACTATATGCTGCCTGTGTTTCTTTGCTTTTTTCACTAACTCATATTCGAACATCTTGGGAGTGACAATTGCGGTTCGAGTTTTAACGATCTCTTCACCCAATTGCACCACATCAATATTTTTTTCAAAGACCGCCAGAGCCCGCGTTATCTTCCGATCATCATCCGGTGAGATTATGGCGTGGACCTTATCAACAATTGCTGCAGTGGGAAAGGTATTGCCTTTTACGCTGAGGATGGGCACCATTTGGGAAAAACCTTTTATTAATTTCCATATGGATTCTTCCGGTTTCAGACCACCAGTTAACAAAATTCCGGAAATGTTCTCCATGGAGGTGGAGGAAACAGCAGCGAGACACGCAACGATCACATCTGCCCGGTCTCCCGGTGTAATGATTAATGAACCATGGTCTATCCGGGTCAAAAAATTTTGCAGGTGCATTGCCGCCACTGTGAAGTTATACACATGCCGATCCAGTTGCTCTTTCCCATATAACACCTCGGCACCCAGAATATCGGCAATTTCACCCACCGTGGGTTTCCCGAGATATTCTTCATCCGGTATTGTGTAAACCAACTGTTTTTTGATCAAACCTCTCTTTTTCAAGTGTTTGACAATCCGCTTTCCCTCTTTGAGTTCTACGCGGTTAACGATTGTTGCTATGATTTGAGATCCTTTTTCACTTAAAGAATCAATAGACAATTCAATGGATTGGAGGATATCATCCATGCTCTTTTGATAGGCATTTGCCACAAGCAAAACCGGACTTCCAAGGTTCTTGCTGATCTCCGCATTGATATCCAATTCGAAAGCGGCAGTGGAACTTGCAAAGTCGGTCCCTTCGCATAAGACAAAATCACATGTTTCTGTTAGCTGGTTATACTTTCTTATTATTCTCTCAAGTATTTCCTCGTCCTTGCCAACAGCGATCAGATTTTCTACATCCTTTGATGTGCAGCCATACATTTTCTCGTATGGAATCTCCAGTTTGAATCGTGAGGAAATGAGATTGATATCATTATCCGGATTCTTTAGGCCTGGATCCATGTTGATAATTGGACGGAAAAACCCCACCCTGTCGATTTTACCGAGCAGCATCTCCATGACACCCAAAGAAATGAGTGATTTTCCGCTCCTGGCCTCAGTAGAGGTAATATAAAGATTGTTTGACATGGTTATGATTCGATGATTTTTTCCAGTTCAGCGAAAGGTATTAGCCAGACAACGTCGTAGGGTTGCAGAGTCACATCAAGTTTCCCATCTTTAGCTATCCAGCCCCTTTTGCCCACAAGATCATACCAATGGTATTCCTCAACACCAAGCTCAGAAATGGGGATCCCTATTCGACAAACCCTGTTGGTAACATTGGTCATAGTCAAAATGTGCTGATCCTCCGCTGGAGATATCCTCAAAACCGTAAAGATATCTGGTGAGATCATTAGGACACGTTGATCTCCGTTAGGGTGGAATGCGCACTGCCGTACCCTGATATCTCCTATCCAACTGAACTGACGAGCGATATGTGAAATCTTGGAATTACGGTCTTTTAGTTTTTCAATGAGTGCCGGTTCTTTAATCACCTTGCGGTTGATATCCCGCTTTGACTTTGTTTTCAAAACAGCGTCGATATCGTTGCGGGTCCCGATCAACCCGTGAAAATAAATTGCAGGCACACCCCGGAGGACCATGACAATGCTCCTTGAGGCAACAAAGCGTTTTACCTGAAAAGCAATATCCTCATCGCTACTGTCATGGTTGATGACGCTGAACCAGGTGCTGTTGATTTCGTAAGGTTCGTCCTTGCCGTCCTTCCCTGTTTTATAAGAGACGAAGGCACCATGTTCCCTTGCATTTTTAATGATGAAATCGATATCTTCTTCGGGCAGGATGTCTTTCACTCCCATGAGTCCGATGCCATCGTGGGTGTCGAGTATGTTGAGGAAAGTAGTGGAATTGGAGATGTATTTCAGATTCCTGGCCCACCTTGATAGAACGGTTGCATCTTCCCTGTAAAATGTGTGAAGTACAAGGGGAGGCAGGGCGAAGTTATACACCATCTGTGCCTCATCACTACCATTTCCAAAGTAGGAGACATTCTCTTCATGAGGCACATTGGTTTCTGTGAGCACAGCCACCCAGGGCGCGACCACATTGAAAACATCACGCAAGAGCTTGATAATTTCGTGTGTCTGCTCCAGATGCACAGAGGGCGTTCCAGGTTCTGCCCACAGATAGGTCACGGCATCCAAACGGAGGATGTCCGCTCCTCGACGCACATACAGAAGCATGGTTTCAATGATAAACATGAGCACATCGGGACTTTTATAGTTAAGGTCTACCTGATCTGCTGAGAAGGTGGTCCACACATATCTGTCTCCGTCAATTGTACGGAATTTTGTCAGGATGTCAGATGTTCGAGGGCGCACGATTATACTGCGCTGCTCCGGCGTCAGTGCATCATGAGACGTGTAAGCAATGGCAATATCTTTGAAATCCGGACTGCCATTTAGGAACTCCTGAAACGCAGGGCTCTTGGAGGAGATATGGTTGAGGACCCCATCAAACATGAGCTGGTACCGCCTTCCCATATCCTCGATATCCTGCCAGGATCCCAAATTAGGATCCACGCTTTTAAAATCCGTGACCGAAAACCCCTTATCGGATGAGTACGGGAAAAAGGGAAGGATATGCAGGGTATTAAAAACCCGTCTGAGACCAGGGCGCTGGACAAAATCGTCCAGACTGGCGAGGGGAGAATGGCCTTTCCCGCGAAGGAGGTCCCCATATGTGATGAGAATCATATCCCTTTCCGTAAAACGGTTTTGAGGATCAAAATCCTTTTCCTGGTCGATCAGTTCCTGGGGTTTATGGGCATAGTGCACCCTGAGAATTCTTTCAAGCTCAGGCATATATTTTTCTGCCTCGGCTTCCCCATAAAGGAAACGGAGCCTTCCCATCATCCTCTCCCTTGCCTCAGATGGGATTTCAAGGAGAGGCCTGGAATAATCCGGTTCTGAAAAGTGCGGAATTAGTGCCCACTGATTCGTTTTTTTCTCCTTAAAACATCCAGGATAATCTTTTGAACTTACATCTTCCATTACTGCCCCTTCCTTTAGACCGCTCTGCGATATAGACTTTAATACAATGTTTTTGGGTTAATAACCGTCCAGCCTTTAGGCAAAGTTTGGTCCAAACCATAAAGCATAGAGGTTTGTCAAGCCCATACCCTATGCCCTTTGCCCTTATTACACCATCTCTCTTGGCTGTCCCGTGCACGACAGGACATTACTCCAAAACCTTCCGATAGGATTGATCTGCTTACGCTTTGATACGGCAAGCTCAATGGGAACGTGCGTGAATGCACCCTTCCAGTTGCCCACCAACATGTTCGTCCGACCTGTCATGGCCGCATGCACGGCATTGTGGCCCAGCAGCAGGCAGAACGCAGAATCCTTGGGGTTTGCGGGCATGCTCCGGATGGTGTAGCTGGGGTCAATATACTTCAGGTTCACCTCTATCCCGGCTTCATTAAAGTAGTTTTTGATCTGATCCGTTATAAAAATGCCTATATCCCCAAAGCGAATGTTCCCGGATGCATCGCGCTCCTGGCGCTTTTCCATCAGATCCTGTCCGGCTCCTTCTCCCGCCACGATAACTGCGTGCCCTCTTCTCTCCAACCTATCCTTCAATGCGTCCAGGAAGACCTCGAGGGTGAATCGAACTTCTGGCACCAGGCAGAAGTTTACGTCATTGTTGGCTAATGTGGCGTATGCGGCAATGAATCCGGAATCACGGCCCATTAGCTTCACCAGGCCAACGCCGTTTCTCGCCCCGATGGCCTCTGTGTGCGCGGAATAGACGGCAGTCCTTGACGCGGAGACTGCGGTCTCGAACCCAAAGGACTGTTCCACAAAAGAGATGTCATTGTCTATGGTCTTGGGGATACCGACCACCCCTATCTTCAGGTTGCGCTGTGCGATCTCCTCGGCGATGGCCTGGGCCCCGCGCAGGGTCCCGTCTCCTCCAATGGTGAACAAAACCCTAACGTTCATTCGCTCAAGCGTATCCACCATCTCTGAAATATCCTGAGGGCCTCGCGACGAACTCAATCTGTCCCCCCTTTCTTGTGGATGTCGCCTACAATATCAGGTTTTAATTCTAATGGGACGTGACCATGCCTGTAAGTAAGGCCTTCATAGCCGTAACGGAAACCGAAGACTGTTTCAACTCCGTAATGATAAAAAAGGCCCAAGACAATAGCCCTTATCACGTCGTTCACCCCAGGACAGAGCCCCCCGCACGTGACGATGCCGCATTTTAGTTTTGAAGGATCAAAATAGATTTTTTCTCTCGGGCCGGCCATCTCAAAGCACGGCAGATCTTCGCCCGCCCCCAAAAGCTCCTTTATCTTTCTCTGGTCAGAGTGATAAAGTACATTATCACTGTCGCTTACGAATTGATTGCCCGTCATAGGTGAAGGGATACGGCACTCTCCCAACCTCGAAATTGTAAGGTCCAGATCATTAACTTCCATTTTGCCTCCAAAAACTTGTTTTATTTAACATCTTAGCGCTTTGAAAAAATCATC
>JAUUWD010000253.1 GCA_030589225.1 Desulfobacteraceae bacterium
CAAGGGTTCAGCCAACCTTGCTGTGGTTGCGCCGGGGATCTCAGAAGCCCTCATTGCTACGGCGGCTGGGTTGGCCGCTGCAATACCGGCAGTTGTGGCATTTAACTATTTTACCCATAAGATTTCAGCGCTTAATGCAGAGATGGATATTTTCACATCTGATTTTCTGAGCACAGTGGAAAGGCAGTTTTTTAAGAGACACATGGGTGTCAGAACGCGCATATAGTAACATTTTACATCACATGAACTTACCATGAATCAAAGGGGCAATAACAAGAATTTTATGTCGGAGATCAACGTCACGCCGCTCGTGGATGTGATGCTGGTGCTTCTTATTATTTTTATGGTGACTGCCCCTATGCTGATGCAGGGTGTTGAGGTCAATCTCCCGAAAACTACCACCAAGAATATCAAGACCAAGGAAGAACCTTTGATGTTGACGGTAAATAAAGAAAAAGAAATTTTTATAGAAAAACACCGGATCACGCTTGACAACCTGGAGATAAAAATCCAAAAGATCTTTCAAAACCGGAGAGACAAGGAAATTCTGCTGCGGGCGGATAAAGAAGTACCTTATGGATTCGTTATAAAAGTGATTGCGAAAGTCAAGCAGGCTGGCATAGACAAACTGGGCATGGTTACCGAGCCTTTGGACTGATTCCTATGGAAGCCTTGTGGGGCGACCCCGATCTTAATAATCAGGTGGAGCCAAAATGGCGCACAATGCTCATCATATCCCTGGTTCTTCACCTGGCTGTCTTTTCCTCGATTTTCTTCGTTCCGGAGCACATACCGACCCGGAGGATTAGAGGCACGGTCTATGAGGTCAATCTTGTGCAATTGCCGACCAGAAGACCTGCCGGGGTAGAAGGAAGTGCGAAGGCAAAGGCCGGTAAAGTCGTAATCAGTTCAAAGAAAACCACACCCGCAAAGCGAATTAGCAGACCGAAAAAGAAGGAAAAACCGGTAGTAATTGCCAAGAGAACCCTCTCAACGGAAAAAAAGAAGGCCAAGAAACCAGCAGTACCCCCTTCTAAGCGCATTGAAAAAGCTCTTTCAAAAATAGAAAAGAAAGTAAAATCGCAAGAGGAAGACGCTTCCAGGCGCATCGACCGGGCCCTGTCAAAAATCGAAAAAAAGGTCAAAGCAGAAGAGGATGATCATGTCAGCCGGGCGATCTCTGAACTGGAACACCGGGGCGTAGGGACGCCCACCAAAGGGTTTGCGGGAGGCCCACCTGTTACCGGCATTGCCATGGAATTATACAAAAGAGATGTAGAGGACTGGATTAAGAGCCACTGGTCCTATCCTGTTGCCCTGAACAAGAAAGATCTTGAGGCCATAATCGTGGTCAAAGCAAAAAGCGATGGAAGTATTCTGAAGTGGTGGTTTACAAAAAAATCATCTAATGTCATGTTTAACCAGTCCGTGTTAAAGGCTGTTGAGCAGTCAGACCCCTTACCGCGGTTTCCACCTGGCTACAGAATGACCCATGAAGAATTTGAAATTACCTTTAATCTTATGGAGATGGAAGGATAATAGTATTCCGGAGGTTCCTGATTTTATGCGTTCTAACCTGAAGGTCCCCTTTTTCGCAAAGGGCGCTACTTTTCCCCTTTGCTGGCTGGGGATTTTGATATTTGTCTCTCTTTTGTTTCCAATGCATTGTTTTGGCAGGATTTACATAGACATCAATGCCCCTGCTATAAGGAAGTTCAATATTGCCATCACGGATTTCAAAAACCTGAGCCGCAATAACGAGCACCCGGAACTGGTTAGAGATCTGCCAGGCGTTATCTCCAATGACCTCGATTGCAGTGGATATTTCACTCCTATGGATAAAGAGGCCTTTTTGGAGGACAGTGACTCAGCTTCGACACTGGAAGACATCCGTTTCAAGGATTGGTCTGTGATTGGTGCGGAGCTTCTGTTGAAGGGCAATTACACGTGCATAGGCCGAAATGTAGAAGTTGAGATCAAGCTGTTCGATGTGTTTTGGGGCCGACAGATTTTAGGCAAGAGGGCGTTAGGAGATATCAGCAGTTACCGGCATCTGATGCACCGGCTTGGTAACGATGTCATCCAGACGTTAACCGGCCAGACCGGTATCTTCCTTAGCAAGCTGGTTTTTGTAGGAAACGGCTCAGGCCATAAAGAGGTTTACGTATGCGACTATGACGGACATAATGTGCGGCAAAAAACTTCGGATAAAAGCATTGCATTACTGCCGAGGTGGTCTCCACATGGAAAGAAGATTATGTACAATTCCTATAAAGATGGGGGGACCCTGCTGTATATGCAAGATGTTAGTTCGGGTGTTGTAAAGCAAATTTCAGCCAGATCGGGATTAAATATTGGCGCATGCTGGTCCCCTGATGGCAAAAGGGTGGCTTTGACTCTCAGTCGCAAAGGCAATCCGGATATCTTCATCATTGACTTGAATGGAAAAATCATCAAACAGGTGACTAACCATTGGGGGATTGATGTTTCACCGGCTTTTTCACCGGACGGAAATAAAATAGCCTTTGTCTCGAATCGATCTGGATCCCCGCAGATTTATCTCGTGGATCTGATCAGTGGCACAGAGGAGAGGCTGACCTTTGAAGGCAATTATAATACATCTCCCGTCTGGTCATCCCTGAACCGAATTGCCTTCGTATCACAGGATGCCGGGCATTTTGACATCTATACCATGGACCCCAATGGTGGCCGTTTGAGAAGGCTTACAGAGGATGGAGGCAACAACGAAGATCCCTGCTGGTCTCCTGACGGAAGGTACATCATATTCAGCTCCGACAGAAAAGGCCGTTATCATCTATATCTTATGAATGCAAACGGTCTGAACCAGAGAAGGATTACATTTCTTAAGGGTGATCAGACAGCTCCGTCGTGGGCCCCATAGTGTTCATCCAGAAAAGGTCAAAAAAAGATCTTTAATTTTATAAAAATAAAGTATACATATATTTAAAATACTTGAAACAGACTAAAGAAGATGTTAATAATTCATAAATTGTGAGATTTTATAAATTTTTTCTTGCAATAGGTATCGATTTGAGGGTAAATAGTGTTTACTGTTGAGCCATGAAGTTAACCTTAGAGGCATTTTGTTAGAAGTTTAACATTTTTTGTTTGGTATAAATCAATAATTTGGGAGGTAAAGAGAGTATGGGGAAAAAAATGATGACCGGCATGATTGTCTTGGCCTTTATCTGTTCGTCCTTTTTGCTGATGACATCCTGTGCAAAAAAACAGATCCAGGTATCTGAGCCTGTTCAACCGGCAACTCAGGAAATGAAGGCTGAGGAAGTTGAGGCAAAGGCTGCGGAAGAGGCCAAAAGTGCGGCCGAACAAGACGCCAAGGCCAGGGCGGAGGCCGAACGGCAGGCCAGGCTTAGAGAACTTAAGATGGCACAAAAAATGGCTGATGAAATCCGCAATTTTGAATCTGATAATATCTACTTTGCATTCGACAGATCGGATTTGACGGATGAGTCTAAGTCCACTTTGAGGGAAAAAGCGAACTGGCTTCGGGCTAACGGGGACTATTCTGTTCGTATCTCGGGCAACTGCGATGAAAGAGGCACCAACGAATACAACCTTGCCTTGGGTGAGAGGAGAGCACACGCGGCCAAGAAATTCTTTATGGCCTTAGGAATCTTAGGCAGTCGTATTTCAACCGTCAGCTATGGTGAAGAGCGACCGGTCGATCCAGGGCGTAACGAGGAGGCCTGGGCAAAGAACAGGAATGATCAGTTCGCATTGACTAAGTAGTGTCTGAACGAAAATTAGGAATTTTATCCAAGATCAAGTCGAAGATCCCGGACTTTGAGCGGGGGAAGGCGAAAATTATAACCACAGAAATACATTGAGTATTTCGAGGATTAT
>JAUUWD010000322.1 GCA_030589225.1 Desulfobacteraceae bacterium
GCCATTTTAAGGCACTAAACTTTTGAGACGGGGCACTAGGTTAACCCTAACATCGTCAGGAGGGTCAAATGAATATTTTGGATCAGAAATTTGCTGAATTTCATGAACTTCCAACAGAGGAAAAAATTGAGTATTTTTCGAAAAATGGTCGGCTTTTTGACATGATTATCTCCCAGCAGTTGAATCGTGAAATCATTGACAATATATACGAAATTACGAATCGAATTAGGCATATATCAAAGACCAGGGCCGGCTCATTTTTTCTGCAAAATATCCTATTCCACAAACGTGTTATGCTCTATTTTGCTCAGCCGTCATCCAGGACTTTTCTGTCTTTTGAAAATGCCTGTCACATTCTGGGGATGAAAACCTCGGAGATTCGTGATGCCAGAGTTTCATCAGAGGTAAAGGGTGAAAGCTTTGATGATAGCCTGCGAACCTTTTCATCCTATACCGACTTGATTATTATAAGACATAAAGGGCAGGACATGGCTGAACGAGCTGCCTGGCTTCTGAATACTCGTACGAATCGTCCGGTTCCTATTATTAACGGCGGTTCAGGGAGCGATCAGCATCCGACACAAGCAATGCTTGATGTTTATACCCTGCAATATTCATTTTCTAAACAGGGCGGACTTGATGGAAAAACAATTATGATGTGTGGTGATCTTAAAAGAGGAAGGACAGTAAGATCTTTGAGTTACCTGCTGAAAAATTTTGAAGACGTTAAGATTATCTACACAGCTCCCCAGGCCTTTCAGATGGAAGAAGACGTGTGCAGTTTCCTCGAAGAGCACAAAATTCCTTTTCATGTTGAGACCGAGGCCTTGGATAATGTTCTTTCTGAAGCCGATGCAATTTACATGACCAGGATTCAGGATGAATATGATGCAATTGCTGGAGAGTCAGGTAAAACTGATACTTCCAAGTTTAAACTCAGACCCTCTGATATGACCAAGATAAGACCGAATGCGATTATTATGCACCCGTTTCCCAGAAGAGATGAAATTGATGTGGCAATCGATTCTGATCCGAGGGCCATGTACTGGCGACAGGAGAGAAACGGTATGTGGATAAGGGCAGCTTTGATAGCCTATATTTTTAACGTTCATGAAGAAATCCTGGATTATTGATCCGGGAAAATAGCTGAGGCATTACTCTTGGTAGATATCCCCATCTTGTAATGGATCGAGTTATCTCTTTCTGTAACCGTGAACCCTTACCTCTTTCTAAAGATATAGGTTCGAAGCTGGGACAATAGCATGCCCGCGAGCATAAGCGAGCAGCCGAGTAATCCGCGCTCTGACAGAGTTTCACCCAGGATGAGCCAGCCGCCTAAAACCGCAAAGACCGCCTCCAGGCTTAAGATAATTGCAGCATGGGCAGGGTGGGCATATCTCTGAGCTACTACCTGGAGTGTGTATGCAATGCCCACAGAAATTAACCCTCCATATGCTATCGGTATGGTTGCCAGAAAAAGCCCGTGAAGCGTTATTACTTCAGTTATGACTGCCGTTATAAGACTCAAGAATGAACAGACCGCGTACTGGAAGAACGCCAGTTTGACAGGGTCTATTCGAGGCGAAAGCCATCCTATGATCAGGACGTGACCTGCCCAGAAAAAGGCCCCGGCAAGTTCCAGAAAATCGCCAAACGCGATAGTAAACTCCGCTGTGATGGTTAATAAATAAAGTCCCGCTGCTGCAAATATTGCCCCAAGCCAGGTTCCCAGACCTGGTCGCTGTTTCCAGAAAAGCCCCAGAATGGGCACGATGACCACATACAGTCCCGTGATGAAGCCTGCCTTGCCCGCTGTTGTGTAAACCAGGCCAACCTGTTGTAGCGTTGCACCCATAAAAAGGGCAAATCCCGCCAGTCCGCCGCCGAATATTATCATTCTGGTGTTTATGGGCGGCAGAAGACTTTTAGTAATAGCCCATTGCCTGTTACTTATCAGAAGAAGCGGAACAAGTGTCAGGCTGCCCAGGGCAAATCGAAACCCGTTAAAGGTGAATGGCCCTACGTAATCCATCCCGACCCGCTGGGCCACGAAGCCAAATCCCCAGATGGTTGCAGTGAGAAGAAGTAGAGTGTCAGATTTCAAGTTTTGTGTTTTCATATACCACCAAAAAATACACCTGGAAAAAAATTATGCAGAATTGGTATATTCTATTTGAGTTGTTTGATCAATGGTTATGGGTTTCTGCCTTTGATGGCGGTAACTTGACACAGAAATATCTCCCACCTATACTCGGGAAAAGGAAAAGTGATCATTAATATACATGCCGGGATTTTGAGCATTGCCAATAACTTAATTAACGTGGATTTCGGTAGTCGAAAACAGACAACAAGCAACGCTCGACCTACATTTTCACAAATCCCCAAAAAGGAGGAAAACATGGAATACGATTATGCATTTGAAATGGCCGCATCTAACATCCGGTTTGGCCCGGGTACGACCCGTGAGGTGGGCATGGATCTGTCTGAGCTCGGGTTGAAACGGGTGATGGTGGTGACAGATCCCAACTTGACCGGGATGCCTCCGGTAGAGACGGTCTTAGAATCGCTCTCCCGGGAAAATGTTTCCTATTCACTATTCGATCGTGTTCGGATAGAGCCAACTGATTCATCTCTCAAGGAAGCTATCGAGTTTGCAAAATCTGATTCATTTGACGGGTTTGTAGCGGTAGGGGGCGGCTCAACCATTGATACGGCCAAGGTGGCTAACCTTTATGCCACATATCCTGCCGATTTTCTGGATTACGTGAATCCCCCCATCGGAAAGGGCGTTCCCATCCCTGGAGAACTCAAGCCCCTCTTTGCCATTCCCACAACGGCGGGAACAGGCAGCGAAACCACGGGTGTGGCGATTTTTGATCTTGAAAAGATGCATGCAAAGACAGGCATTGCGCACAGGCGGCTTAAACCGACATTGGGAATCGTTGATCCTGAGAACACCAGAACTCTGCCCACTATGGCAGCCGTATGCACCGGGTTGGATGTGCTCACTCATGCCA
>JAUUWD010000034.1 GCA_030589225.1 Desulfobacteraceae bacterium
TTAACTTCTTACTAAATTGGTTGTCAGGTTATGAGGGATTAGGTCCAAGAACATTATTTTCCGCAATATACTTAAAATGATATTAATGTCAATGAAAATGTTTCATGCTGTGCTACATTTAGGCCATTTTAACCCTGTTAACGTTTCGTAACCGTTCACGGGTTCAGGGTTCAACGTTCAGGGTTAAGGACAAAGAAGGGATTGAAGACCCGAAGTCGTCGTCAAAAAAAATGCTCTTTTTCCCAAGTAATTGCCAATTTAGCTCCAAATTTTGGATTGGGCCTGACGAAGCTGACGCTTTTCTAATAAATACGGAACCCAAAGGCACTCCGTGGACGAGAATTGAACCTTGAACCCCTGAACCCGTGAACGGTTACAACGTTTCAGGCCTATACCGGCGAAGTGAGGAGCGGGGGTCAAAAAATTGACTGATAGAAATACAACATCTATCAATGACATCATTTACGCCAGTATTCCGGCACCAACAGGGCAATTACTGTATAGATCTCTAAACGTCCTAACAGCATACAGAATATCAGGATCCATTTTCCTGCTGCTGGTATTGAAAGATAGTTCTGCACTGGCCCCACTATGCCCAGGCCGGGGCCGATATTACCAATAGAGGCGGCAACCGAGGCAAGGGCAGAGACAAAATCAAGACCAAGGGATGCCATAATTAAGGTGGCAATAACAAAAAGACCCATATACAGAATGAAAAAGCCCCAGATGCTGCTAAGGATATGGGCAGGGACCGGTTTGCCTCCCATTTTTACCGTAGTGACAGCATGGGGATGGATTAGATGAAAGATTTCCTGATAGCCATGTCTGACAAGCAGCATGACGCGCATTATTTTTATGCCGCCTCCAGTTGACCCTGCCATTGCCCCTAAGAACATACAAAAGACCAAAATGTGCTTGGACAGGGACGGCCATGTGTCATAATCTGCCGTGACGAAACCTGTGGTTGTTATGATGGAGCTGACCTGGAATGCTGCATAGCGGAAGGCACTTGAAAGAGAGCTATAGACCGGGCCATAGATATTCAGCATCACTATAATTGTGAGTACTGCCACCAAAAGGAGAAAGACACGACATTCCGGGTCCTTGCCAAATATCCTGAAATCCCCCTTGATCAGTTTGTAATGAAGAGAAAAATTGATGCCCGCAAAGAGCATGAAGAGAATAATTATTACATCAATATATGAGCTGTTAAAATGGGCAATGCTCCCATTCCAGGTTGAAAACCCGCCTGTTGGCATTGTGCAAAAGGCATGACAGATGCCGTCGAAAAACGACATCCCGCCCGCGAATAACAAGACGATTTCAAGCACAGTGAGAAGAAGGTAAACTTTCCAGAGGGTTTTTGCAGTCTCTGATATCCTTGGCTTTAATTTGTCCACAACCGGGCTGGGGATCTCTGCCTTGTAAAGCTGCATCCCGCCAACCCCCAAAAAAGGGAGGATTGCAATGGAAAGCACAATAATACCCATACCACCGAGCCACTGGGTCTGGCTTCTCCAGAGAAGAATCCCCTTTGGAAGACTCTCAATATCATTTAGAACGGAAGATCCCGTGGTTGTAAAGCCTGACAGGGATTCAAAGTAGGCATTTGTGAAATCGGGTATGCAGCCCGAGAAGAAATAGGGGAGCGTTCCGAACAATCCTGCCATTACCCACCCAAACGTCACAATGGCAATACCATCACGGTGGTTCAGGTGGGGACTTTCTTTTTCCCTTGTTAAGAGGAAGAAAATGAGTCCAACACAAGATGAAATAAGCATGGAAATGAGTAAAGCCCGGGCACTGCCATCTTCATAAATCAGGGAGACCAGCAGTGGAAAGGCCATGGAGATGCCGAGAAAAAGAACCAGTATCGCAACAAATCGCGTGATGATCCTTGGATGCATTAGAAGTATTCCAACTTTACGGTGAGCAGCTTTTCCAGCTTGGGAATAACTTTTTCAAGAGCAAATATGATGAGTCGGTCTTTAGGTATGATGATACTGTCGCCACGGGGAATGATAATCTCTTCACCGCGGACGATCGCTCCCACGATGGCCCCTTTTGGAAACTTAACTTTGGCTAAAGGTACGTTTACGATATCCGATGTGTCCAGGGCCTCGGCCTCGATCGCCTCGGCATGTTCCCCTTTCAGCGGCGCCACAGAGATGATCTTGCCACGACGAATATATTGAAGAATTGCCCTGACCGCTGAAAGCCTCGGGCTTACAACAGTATCGATCCCGATAGCTGAAACGAGCGGAATATAACTATGTTTGCTGACGCGTGTAATAGTCTTTTTTGCGCCCAGGCTTTTTCCCAGAAGCGAAATAAGAATATTGTTTTCTTCATCCCCGGTAATGGCAACTATAAAATCCACATCCACGATGTTTTCTTCCTGGAGCAGATCTTTGTCTGTGGCATCACCATTGATCACAATCACACGCTCAAGCTTTTCAGCCAGGCGGGCACATTTTTCAGGGTCCTTTTCAATGATTTTTGCGCTGATACTGGTCATATCCAGGGCAGTGGCAAGGGCCGTGCCTGTCCGCCCCGCGCCGACGATGATGACCCTCCGCAGGCTCTCTTCCTTGATATTGAACAGTTTAAGGGCTGAGTCCAGCTCATCATTTCTCACAACTAAGTAGACCAGGTCATCAACCTTGATTGTATCCTGGCCCCGCGGAATAAACACTTGATCTCCCCGCACAATTGCTCCCACAAGGATTCTTTTTTCAAGATCCTCAAAGGATAATAACTGACGTCCGATGAATGGGAAACCTTTCTGCACAGTAAATCCGATGAGCTTGACCCGCCCCCCGACAAAATCAATAACATCAGAAGCGCCCGGGACTTTCATCAGGCTCAGAATAGTTTCTACCATCACCGATTGAGGGTTGATGATATGGTCAATACCCAGGAGATCCTGACCAAAGAGCTCCTTTTCAGCCAGGTACTCTTCATTTCTGACACGGGCAACCTTAAGCATGTAAGGGTTCAGGTTACGGGCGAGCAGGCAGGAGATCAGGTTTACTTCATCGCTATCAGTGGCAGCCACCAACATGTCTGCCTCTCTGATTCCAGAATCTTTAAGCGCTTGGGGGCTCGTACCTGAAGCCAGGTACGCCCGGACATCGAGGTTATCGGCAATCCGCTCTATTTTTTGCGGGTCCTTGTCAATAAGGACCACATCATGGCTTTCCTCAGAGAGTTTCTGGGCAATGTTGAATCCCACTTGGCCAGCGCCCACAATGATGATTTTCACTGAAATCTCCTTTGGGAAGGTTATTGCGCATACGCAATCTTTTTTTAAAGGAGGAGGGGGAAAAAGTCAACCTGCCTGACATTGATGAGCGCAATAAAAAGTCCAAAGTTTTTTTTACAAAAGTATAGGCACACTTGATTGTTGAGTTCATTTCTATGGACAATAGGAATGCGCAATGATATAGAAATAACATTGTAGTCAAGCAACTTTAGTTTTCCCAGCCATCGGTTTTGCGGCAGAAGCTCAATTGGCGCCGAGCTATAATAAATAAGTGGCTTTGAGTTATCGATTAGCACGCCGAAGGCGTACCACAACTTTAGTTCACCCTGGCCCAGACCTGGCATATAGAATTTGTGATTTGATCCATCTATCAGGAGTGTAAATACCGGTAGACACTATGGCATCCGATAACATAGCGCCAGGGCAGGCTTTAGTCACTTCGAACTTTAGATCACTAAGTTATGTGTGAAGACAATGAAGACAATCGGTCATCCTTATAAAGCAAACCGCCTCAAGGAATACATTGACAGGTTTTCCGAGGCGAAAGTCCTTGTAATAGGTGATATCATCTTAGACAAGTACGTCTGGGGTGATGTTTCCAGGATTTCTCCGGAAGCTCCGGTCCCTGTTGTGGAAGTCAAGCGCGACACCAGAATGCTGGGTGGCGCAGCGAATGTGATCCACAATATCGCAACCCTTGGGGCAAGGCCTACCCTTTGTGGGGTAGTGGGCCAGGACCGCACTGGCAAAGTAATAATAAACGAACTCAATAACATGGGGCTGACCTCCGATGGGATCGTGTTAGAGCAGGGCAGGCCAACGAGCATAAAGACACGGGTTGTGGCACGGAATCAGCAGGTGGTTCGCTTTGACCGCGAGACCCGAACAGATATCAGGCCTGAAAGCATAGAAAACCTTCTGACTTCTATAGGAGAAAACCTTGATGGACTCGATGCCATCGTGGTGGCCGATTATGGTAAGGGTGTGATTTCTGCCTCACTGATGAAGGGTCTGAGAAAATTGATCCAGTCCGCCGCAGGCGAATCGGTCAAAATTGCCGTTGATCCCAAGACAGGCAATTTTGAGTATTATCATGGGGTTGATGTAATCACCCCAAACCATCATGAGGCAGGGGTATTCTGCCGTTTTGAGATCGTGGATGAAGAAACGCTGGTGCGGGCCGGCAAACAGATGCTCAAGGAACTCAACTGTCGCTCCGTGCTTATCACCCAGGGGAAAGATGGAATGACACTTTTTGAAAACGGTGGAGAAATAATTCATATTCCAACCGTCGCCAAAAATGTCTTTGATGTGACAGGAGCTGGTGATACGGTTATCGGCACGTTTTCTCTGGCGCTGGCTTCCGGGCTTGACTTAAAATCTGCGGCTGTATTATCAAATTACGCCGCAGGTATTGTGGTTGGTGAGGTAGGAACTTCCACTGTCAGTGCAGAGGAATTGAAAAAACTTATAGGGAACTGATGATTGACTGTTTTCGATTGACTATTGACTATTGATTATTGACTATTGACGAATGTTTATTTAAATCGTCAATAGTCAATCGTCAATCATCAATCAGGAGCGAAGCGACAGTCATGAGCCAACCGCATGAGCCGGATCCTGTCAAGCTCATCTCAAGTTTGTTCTCGCCTGAGAAAGAGATAATTGATATGGTCGTCGGGGAACTATCGAAGATAATTGGTTTAGTAGACTGGATCAGCCCTGAACTTCTTTTCGACCGTACTAAATATTATGCCAGGGAAATGGGATGGCCGCTCCACCGCCGTTTCATATCCTTTTCCCAACTGGTCCCTGCTGATCATCTTGTTGAGATAAAGCTAAAAACAAACGGGATTGAAGAGCAACATCGCCGGGAGGGAAACAGGTTGGTCAACATTGACCCCGGTTTTATATCTCCTGAAAGGTTAATCCTGGCTACGGGAAAGAACTATGTGCACCGCGTCTATCTGTCAAAAGGGATTTATGCAGACCTCACGTTGATTTTTCAGAAGGGAAGCTTCAGGTCGGTTAAGTGGACATATCCCGATTATGCAACTCCGGAACTCATCGGGTTTTTTAATGAAATCAGAAAAAAATACATGGAACAGTTGAGGGGGATGAAACGCCTTGATTAAGAGCATGACGGCATACGGCAGGGGGGAGTATCATCTGGGTGATACACAGTTTATTGCGGAGATAAGGTCGCTCAACAATCGTCATCTGGATATCATTCTCCGGATTCCAAGAAATTACCAGGTCCTCGAGAAGGATCTCAAAAACACAATCTCTTCCAGGATCAGGAGGGGCCGCGTAGAAGTGTCTGTGCAAATAGAAAACAACGGTGAAGAACCCCCTTACAGCCTTGAGCTGAATGTGCCTCTGGTAAATTCCTATTTCAAGATTTTGCATCAACTGGCCGAACAGTTTGACCTTGACAAAAAAATCCAGGTTGACTCCCTTTTACAGATGAAGGATGTACTTCTTTTCAGGCCTGAAGAGGTCGACATGGATAAGCTAAGACCTGGATTCCAGCATGTCGTGGAGCAGGCCCTTGATTCTCTTGACATGATGAGGGTCAAAGAGGGAGAGGCTATTGAGGCCGATTTTGTAAAAAGACTCGATCTGTTGGAAGAGTATGTCAATGAGGTGGATAGACGGGCTCCCATTATTGTTGAGGAATACAGGAAAAGGCTTAAGGATAGGATCGATCATATCATTGGGGATGTAGCTTTGGATGAGAGCCGGCTCGCCCAGGAGGTGGCGTTTTTCGCCGAAAAATCGGATATTACAGAGGAAATTGTGCGAACCAGGAGTCACTTGAAACAATTTCGTGAATACCTCTTAATGGATGACGCCCAGGGGAGAAGGCTGGATTTTCTGCTTCAGGAAATCAATAGAGAAGTGAATACGCTCAGTTCAAAGGCATCTGATGCACTCATTTCCAAGGTGGTCGTGGAAATGAAAGCAGAGCTTGAAAAATTGCGAGAACAAGTTCAGAACGTGGAATGAAAGGAGATATCCATGAGCCACAAGCTTGTCAATATTGGTTTTGGAAATTCGGTCGTTTCCAGGCGAGTCGTTGCTATTATTTCTCCAAACGCTGCTCCCATTAAGAGGCTACGTGACGAGGCCAGGGATGATAAACGGCTGATCGATGCCACCCAGGGAAGGCGCACCAGATCGCTGATTATTACGGATAGTAATCACGTAATACTGTCAGCAATTCAGTCTGAAACTATTGCCACGAGATTCAGTCCCAATTGTACGTTAAGCGGGGAAGAAATCGAAGAATAGATATGTCAGGTAACCTCTTTGTAATTTCTGCACCGTCCGGGGCAGGGAAATCTACCATCATCAAGGCCCTCAAAGAGAGAATCGAAGGCCTTGGGTATTCCATTTCCCATACCAGCCGCAAGCCCAGGGGTAATGAAAATGATGGCATCGACTATCACTTTTTAAAAAAAGAGACCTTCAGGAGTATGATCGATGCGGGGGCATTTGTGGAGTGGGCTCAAGTTTATGATGATCTATACGGCACATCCTTTTCAAGCCTTGATGAACAGACCGCCTCGGGGCTTGACGTTCTGCTGGATCTGGATACCCAGGGCGCAAAAAACATCAAGAAACATTTCAAAAATAGCGTGCTTATCTACGTGCTACCTCCATCTCTGGATGTCCTGGAGAAACGGCTGATGGCGCGGGGAACGGATGATGAAACAGTCATAAAATCGAGAATGAAAAAGACCTCTAATGAGATCAAACAATGCGTGTGGTATGATTATATAATCGTAAATGATGACCTGGAAAAGGCCATCAAAGAAGCCCAGGCCATTATCCTGTCTGTGCGATGCCGAACTGATCAACAAGCACCGATAGTAAAAGAAATGTTTGACGTTTCATTTCCCTAACCTGCTTATCATTCCATTCCAATTTTATTGAAGCCAAAAGAACCTACGCAAATCGAAGAAAAGATTTAAAGCCCCTGATTTACTATGATACTTAGTGGCTGACAGAAAACCCCCATAAATCTCCCCCCTTTGGAAAGGGGGGGCGGGGGGGATTTTAGCACCCTGTCAAAATCCCCCTAAATCCCCCTTTACGAAATAGGATTTAGGAAGAAATCTGACAGTTTTCGGTCGGGCACTACTTAGGAGTTTCTCACAGCTATGATTAGGGAGAAAATAACTTCCCCTGCCTCACGTCTGTTCGGCCTGTCTCGTCCGGGTCTTTTTCAATGGAAAGGATCTCCCCTTTCAAAAAGTACCGATCAAACAGGCGATTGAAATCGGTCCAGGCCCCTTTCCGCCTGTCTTTTTCCATAAAATTGCCCAACCCGTTTATCTTTGCATCCAGATCATCAATCATGTGAAGGGCAAAGGCCTCCAAAAACTTTGGCCTTTTAGGAGATCCGAATTCATACTGGCCGTGGTGGCTGAGTATCAGGTGTTTCAGTCGGGCGGCCAGTTCCTGCGGAAAACTCTTTAGCCCCCTTAGCTTTTCATCCACCATGGCCACTCCCAGCACAACATGGCCAAGTAGTCTCCCTTCATCCGTGTAATCGATCTGGAGATAGGCCTTTAATTCCCTTGTCTTTCCTATATCGTGTAAAAACGCTCCCGTTAGCAGCAGTTCCCTGTCCAACCGGGGATAATGCTCCACCACTCGTACAGACATCTGGCACACTGACAAGGTATGCTCCAGCAGGCCACCTGTGTATGCGTGATGAAAATTCTTTGCCGCCGGTGCTTTTTTAAACAAAGAAACGAATTCCTTATCAGCGAAAAAACGGTCAATGAGCGCCTTCAGGTGGACATTTTGTAGGCCACTCAGGACATCCCTGAGAGCCTTCATCATCTGTGCGGTATTTCCAGGGGCAGATTCCAGGAAAATGCCGTGATCAACTTCTCCTTTCAAGGGGGCCAGCTCTGAAACAGTGATTTGTATCTGGCCCCGGTAGGACTCGGCATTTCCCTCTACTTCAAGGATATCTCCCTGATGGAATAGGGCGGAGTACTCTTCAGCCCTCTCCCATACCTTGGCCCCCACCTCTCCGGTTCGATCGGTCAGGGTAATACTAATGAAGGGTTTTCCGTTTCGGGTTTTTGCCAGTCTTTTTTCCTTGACCAGGTAATGGCCTCTGATCGTATCTTTCTCCGTGATATCCTTGATCCAGAGGTGTGGCCTTTCTTCAGTGTCTTTAATCATCAAAATCCCCTGCAGGGCCTTTGTCCACATCTAATTTGGATGCCCGTTCATGAATCTGGTTCTCAGTCCATTCAGAAGGGTCCTCAATGCGGGTGGCTTTTGGTCCCAGATCATAGGAATCTGCCTTCAGAATAGCATCAATAGCCAGGGGTGCTGTATCACTGGCATTAAATACATCAGTTAGCAGATCATAAACAAAGTCCTCCACGCCTTTTGCCATCCTTTCCCGCACATCACGGGGCAGGCTCAGGAGCTTATTTTCAAAGGGGAGGTTGAGCTTTTTGTAATTCCCGCCCTTAAGGCCGTTTTCCTTGGCATACTCAACCATCTCAGCCCACATGTCTTCGGTCATCCCTTCATCTGCCATCTTAACAAATTCTCCGTTTTCATCCAAAAGGGCATTGCCGTATTCATTGACCTTCACCCCCCATGTAATCATCTGGAGTGCAGTAGCTACATTGGCTTTTGTGGTATGGGTCGTTTGCGCGATGTCCCTGAGACGCTCGGAACTGTTACCCGAGGTTCCGTGCTGGGCCCCTGATACCTTGTATTTTGTCAAGGCATTATGGATCTCTGTTGTCAACGATACCTGGATACCTTTATCGCTGGCCTCAATGCCGTGGGTGGTTCCATTATTTAGGGCGATCCAGTCGGGAAAAATATCGTGAGCGTTGAGACCCTGTATCAAGAAGAGCGCTTCATCAGCCGTTGAAAGACCTTCCTTCCCCTTTATTTCACCGACCTCAGTCTCATATCCGGCCCAATTGGGTACATAGGGATTAAGGGCGATATTTGCCAGGAGGTTTTCGTCATCAGGCAGGTGTGAGGCATCAATAGCAATTGAAGTAATGCCCGCGTCGAACAGGGATGGGATTTCGGTCCTGGCCGTTTCCACATCCTTATCGCCCTTGATGCCGTAATGATCCGCATGTATGGCCACAGGCACGGTGATTCCCAGTTCATTGCAAACCGCATCCACCTGCCGTGCCATGTTCCATAAATTAACCCCACAATAAGCACTTGCTCCCCCCTCGGATTTGGCAATTTCAATGATTAT
>JAUUWD010000189.1 GCA_030589225.1 Desulfobacteraceae bacterium
TTTTTTTCATATAAATGACTTGTACAGATCTAATAATAATGTTTTTGGCTAATGATCATCTTTGGCTATAAAAGGGTTGAGTCGAGGAGGCATCGAATAACACATGTTTGTATTAGGAAATCTTCTGGCTGCCGCAGCCAAAATTCTTGATATCGCATTGACACTTTATATGTGGATTATTATCGGTCGGGCCGTTATTTCCTGGGTCAATCCGGATCCATACAATCCGATCGTCCGCTTCTTGAACTCTGTGACAGAACCTGTGCTTTATCCGATCAGGCGCAGGTTACCAATAAGCCTGGGAGGCCTGGATCTTTCGCCGATCCTTGTAATTTTGGCCATTATTTTCATCCAGTCTTTCCTGGTACAGAGCCTGATGCAGTTGGCAGTGCGTCTCGGATAATTGTAAAGGATTGACACCGTGGGGAAGGAGGATCATTGCAAGACTGTTATCGAGGTAAAGGTGTTGCCAAGATCTTCTATGAATCGAATAATTTGCGAGGAAAAAGGAGTTTTCAAGGTAAAACTGACGGCCCCGCCAGTCGAGGGTAAGGCCAATAAGGCACTGAAAGAATTGATTGCCAGGAGATTGGGGCTGCCCAAGGGGGGTGTCGAGATTACTTCGGGAGAACGGTCAAGGCTGAAAACGGTTCGAATTCACGGGCTTCCTTCCGAAGATGTATACAGCCTTCTAAGAAAAGGCACATAATTCCGTTATAATTAGAATTGCTGATCGATTTTAAAATTGCTTGACAACGCAAATAAGCGATGTTATTAAAAGCAGTTCTTGAATTGCTCCTTGTTCCTTATAACTACTCGGAAAAAATTTCAATTACCGAGGTCGTTTACGGAACCAAACGAGTTCTTCATCAGAAGAAAGGCCGAAAGGAGAGTGAATATATGAGATACTATGAAACCCTTTATCTCATCAACCCTGAGCTGGCGGAGGAAGACTGTAGAGGCGTTATAGACAAGTTTAACAGCCTTATTGAGAAAAACAAAGGCGTGGTTGTCAAGGTGGATGAATGGGGCAAAAAGACCCTGGCATACCAGATAAAAAAATTCGATAAAGGCTACTATGTGCTTCAACAGTATTGTGGGGAACCTGGGCTCCTTACTGAACTTCACAGGGGCTTCAACCTTGATGACAAGATCCTTAAATACCAGACGATTAAGCTGAGTGACAATGCAGACCCTGAGGCGTTAAAGCCCAAAACAGAGGCAGGCGAAGCTGAGGAAGACGATGAGGCGAAACCCGCTGAGGAAGTCAGCCATGATCAAGACAGTGAGAAGGTAAAGGATCAAGAGGGTAAAAATGGCATACAATAGACCTGAAAACAGATACAAAAATAATAGGAATAAATTCAAAAGAACCTATCATAGAAGAAAAATATGTAAGTTTTGTGCAGATAGTAACCTTGTAATTGACTATAAGGACTACAAGACCCTCAGGTATTTCACAACCGAACGGGGAAAGATCACACCGTGTCGAATCTCGGGTAACTGCGCCAAGCACCAACGGATGCTATCATTGGCCATCAAGAGGGCAAGAAACATGGCTCTGTTACCTTTTACCACATCTCTCGTGAGATAGTCGGAAACCCCCTGGAACAGACCTGAAATGTATTTTTTAGTCTCTGGTGGTTTTGCCACTCCCGAAATCCCATGAAAAAGACAGACATACTGGGATGTGTGGGCTGGGGGGCCTTAATTCTTCTATCCTCCGCCTGGATTCCCTTTTTTGGCCCGTTTCTTAGCCTGCTCGCCCCTTTGCCATTCCTTTATTATTCATCAAAATTGGGGACTTATCAGGGGGTAAAACTTGCCGCCCTTGCAACCATCACTATTGGGCTGTTTGCCAGGCTGATAGGGTCCCCGCAAATCATTATCTTTTGCATAGAGTTCAGCCTCCTGGGGCTTGCTTTGTCCGAGCTTTTCAAAAGGAAACTTAGCCTCGGGCATACGATTTTTTTCGGAACTGCGTTCATGCTGTTGCTGGGTATTGGGTTCCTCTTTTTTCTTGCTCTTTCAAAAGGCATGGGACCATTTGAGATGACACTTAGCTATTTAGAGGCCCAGCTAAAAGCGACCATAAAAGTATATGAAGAAATGGGAATGTCGCAGGGAAATGCCGGTGAGCTGGGGGCATATGGAAAGGCCTTTATGGCTATCATTTTAAAAATCTATCCTTCCCTTATGATTATCGGCACTGGATTTGCCGTTTGGCTCAATGTGGTTGTGGCCAAACCGTTATTCAGGATGGGAAATCTTGGCTACCCTGCATTTGCTCCTACGGATCATTGGCAGGCACCAGAAAGTTTGGTTTGGGGCGTGATTGTTGCAGGTTTTGCTTTATTTTTGACATCAGAGGGTATAGAGTTGTTGGCCATTAACGCCCTGATTATCATAATGGTTATTTATCTTTTTCACGGGCTGTCCATCGTTTTATTTTTTCTGAATAAATATCGTGTTCCATCCTGGTTGAGGATTGGCGTTTATTTTTTGATTATAGTTCAACAACTTTTTTTTGTAGCTTTGTCTCTCGCTGGGCTGTTCGATCAGTGGGTTGATTTCAGGAAAATACACAGGCGAATGGAAAGCTGATTTCGTTGACGGAGGGATTACCTATGAGAATTATTTTACGAAAGGATGTGGATGAACTGGGCCTCGAAGGAGATATTGTTGATGTAGCCAAAGGTTATGGACGGAATTATCTGATCCCGAAGGGTGTTGGCCTTGAGGCCAGTCCACAAAATATAAAGGCCCTTGAACTGCAGAGTAAAAAAATTGAGGTCAGACGGGTAAAAGCCAGGGAGGCCGCTGAGAAGATAAAACAAGAGGTGGAAGGAACCGTGATCACCCTTTCACAAAAGTCAGGGGAAGAAGGAAAACTGTACGGTTCGGTCACCAGTATGGATATCGCTTCTGGTCTTGAAAAACAGGGCGTTGTCATTGATCGGAGGAAGATCCTTCTGGAAAAACCAATAAAATCTTTAGGAGAGTTCGAGGTACCGGTAAAGATATATCCCGAGATCACAGCCCTCATTAGGGTGGTTGTTGAACCTGCGGAAGAGAAAGAGGGATAATGCCTCAAGCAAAAGAAAAAACAGCGCCTACCTATTTGAAGGTTCCCCCTCATAATATTGAGGCAGAACAGGCTATATTGGGAGGCGTATTGATCAATAATGACAGTATGAATCAGATCATGGATATCTTATCGGCCGATGATTTCTACCGCGAGGCCCATATGTCCATTTTTGAGGGTATGGTCTATTTATACGATCATGGTGAACCAATTGATATCATTATGCTATCCCGATTTCTTACCAAGAAAAACCTGCTGGAAAGAATAGGGGGCTCCGACTACCTGACCTCCATTGTTGAGGCTGTTTCCACATCCGCTGGAATTGCTTACCACGCCCAGATCGTCAAAGATCTCTCCGTACGAAGGAAGCTGATCAGCCAGTGTTCCACTATTTCTGAAGCCTGCTTCCAGGAATGGGAAGACACTGAAGGCCTTCTTGAACTGGCTGAACAGTCCATTTTTGATATTGCCGAGGATCAGGTCAGGGAGGGCCTTGACAGCCTGGGACAGGTTATTAAGGAAAGTTTCAAGAAGCTTGAGAGTACTGCGGCTTCTGATGGATTTGTGACGGGCGTTCCCACCGATTTTAAGGATTTTGACCGATTGACAGCAGGCCTGCAGCCTTCGGACCTGATAATTATTGCGGGCAGGCCCAGTATGGGAAAAACTGCACTGGCTCTTAATATCGGGTATAATGCGGCAAAAAGAACCGGGAAAGCAGTAGCCGTTTTCTCTCTTGAAATGTCCAAACAGCAGCTCGGTATCAGGATGTTGGGGTTTGATGCCAGGATAGACGCCACCAAATTAAGGACCGGATTCTTGAGAGACAAAGAATGGGAGCGTTTGACGGACTCAGCCAATCGACTGACAGAGCTGCCCATTTTTATCGATGACAGCTCGGCAATCAGCGTGCTTGAGATGAAGGCGAAATGCAGGAGGTTGAAAAAATCACATGACCTGGCCCTTGTCATTGTTGACTACTTACAGTTAATTCAGGGCCGCAGATCCGCTGAATCCCGGCAGATTGAGATATCTGAGGTATCAAGGATGCTCAAGGCATTGGCAAAAGATCTCAACGTGCCTGTCATGGCCCTGTCACAGTTAAACAGAAAGGTCGAGGACCGGCCCAACAAGAGACCTCAGTTGGCAGATTTGCGGGAGAGCGGTGCTATTGAGCAGGATGCAGACGTAATTGCCTTTATCTACAGGGACGAGGTCTACCACCCGGATTCAGAAGAAAACCGGAATACTGCCGAGATAATTTTAGCTAAGCAGAGGAATGGCCCGACTGGATTTTTTAAATTAACTTTCCGGAAGGAACTGACAGCCTTCGGAGACTATACAGAAGAGGAACCGGGCATTTAAGGTAGTTGAATGGTCAAATGGTCGAGTAGTTGTCTGATTGCCGGTAATTCCGATGTAACAACTCAACTTTTTTCAAGAAACACATAAGTTAGAGCAGTATACTCAACCATTCAACCACTTTCCAAAAAGGGCCTAAGCCATCGAGAAAGTGCATGGCAAGACAGGCGGGCTTAAGGCCAGCCAACAGAGACTACTCCAAAAACTTTACCGCCGCAGGATATCCGGCCATGAGATCATTTCTCATGAACTGATACGCCAAATTTCTTTTATTTCCCACGACATTAAACGACAAGTTGCCTTGCTCATAACCCGG
>JAUUWD010000038.1 GCA_030589225.1 Desulfobacteraceae bacterium
TTTGCCAAAGCTATTGATCAAGTTGAGTTGTCTGTTTTTTCTCTTTTCTTTGTATGGGTGCCATACGACCGGGGGTGATGTTAACATAGGTTGGGGGAAAGAGAAAAAACCTGCCCCACCCCATGGCTATGGTACTAAAGCGAAGGGCGGACCGCCCCCGCATGCTCCGGCTCATGGGTACCGGGCAAAACATACCTATCGCTATTATCCATGCGAGCGGGTGTATTTCGATACTGGAAGGGGAATGTATTTTTACTTAGAAGGAAGCAGTTGGCGGATGTCTGTGTCCTTACCCAGCGCCTTGCGAGTCCAGCTTGGAGACCATGTGAGCATTGAGATGTATTCTGACAAGCCATACACCCATTACGAAGATCATAAACGGAAATATCCCCCAGGGCAGATGAAGAAAAAGAAGAAAGGGAAGAAAGAGAAGAAATGGTAGCAGGCATCGGCCTGGCCATGGCGATGTAATCCATGCCATCATCCCTAAGTGCTTTTTCGGCAACCTTAAAGGAGAATCTGATTTCTCAGTGACCGGGATTCTCCGGCAGCTATGATCCTTATGGCTGCCAGTCCCATAACCGGGCATTTATTCTCACAAATGCCGCAACCGGTGCACTTCCTGAGATCCACAAAGGGTAACTGAACGGCCATGGTCTTTCCATCTGGTGCGATCACTCGTTCTTCCTTGAGATAGATTGCTTTCGGAGAAGTGGGACAGTGTTCTTCACATACGATACAGGGGGCATTGCCTGACCACGGAAGACATCTTCCCCTGTCCACGTATGCAGATCCAATTTTGATGGGACGTCGGATCTTCTCTTTGACCGAAATATTTTCTATGGCGCCCGTGGGGCAAACACCTCCACAGAGGGTGCAGGTATACTCGCAATAACCCATCGTCATAATGAGACGAGGCGTCCAGAAGCCTGCCATGCCTGCCTCTGTGAAGGCGGGGTTGATCACGTTGGTGGGGCAGGCCTTCATGCAAAGACCGCACCTCTGGCAGAGGGTGAGGAAATCATCTTCCGGCAGGGATCCGGGCGGCCTGATCAGTCGAGGGTCTGAGACTTTGCTTAACTGCCCATCCAATCTTCCCAAAAAGGGAAAGGAAACACCGGCAACAAGCCCTCCCAGCACAGCTCGCCGGCCCATATCCGGTCTTGGGTTCAATCCAGGGGGCCAACTGAACCTGAAGGAGAGCGCGTTTTCAGGGCATGCATGAAAGCAATTGAAGCAGGCCAGGCATTCGGCGTTTTCCCATTTCTCACCGGGTATGGGCGAGGCGGCCCCCTGGCAGCTCTTAACACACAATTGACAGTTTGTGCATTTGTCGTGATCCTTTTCCAACCTCAGAATACTGACCCTGGCGCATAGGCCCAACAGGGCGCCGAGCGGGCACAGGGTTCGGCACCAAAAACGCGGTCTGATCCGGTTTAAAAATAAAATGATCAGAAATAGGACCCCGATGAACCAGGCGCCCTGATAGGCCTGGTCGCTGTAACCAAAGACGGGCGACGCCATAACTTCCGCGCCGTAACTCAGATAATTAAAGACCTTAATGTCGCTACTGGCCATGACATCGAAAAGCGCTCTTAGGCCCACCCCGACGCCAGGCAACACGGAGAGCGCCAGAGAACGAAAAAGGAAGGAAATGGGATCCAAGAGTCCCACCATGTTGAGGCCCATGACTGCCCCCACAAACAGGGCTATGAGCACAAAATACTTGATTCTCTGGCTCCGGGTCTTTTGGTTGGCCTTTACCATCAGGTCCCCTTTGAGAGAGGGTTTCACCCAACTCACCAGATGATGGATGGTGCCAAAGGGACAGACAAAGCCGCAGAACACCCTCCCCAGTAAAACGGTCAGGATCAGGACGCCGGCCCCCCAAAGAATTCCATTGATGATCCGGTATCCTGACACCAATGAAGAGAGCCCGACCAATGGGCTTAGCTCAAAGAAAAACTTTATGGGTTGGTCGAGAGCAAGATCCTGTTCAGCCGAGAAAACCAGTGAATAGTCCACAAAGATATCCTGGGGAAGACGGCTTTCAATGAGAAGAAATAGAAAGAGAAGCAGAAAAAAGGTTTGGCTTATTCTTCGCGCCCAGACGAGATGTTTGGCTTTCACACGCTCACCTGTTTTCGATCCAGGCTCAGGAAATCATCGGTGCCGAGCCCCCATTTTTTCCCAAGACGGATGAATCCCAGGTTTTCCGGGTTTTTGCCGAAAAGTTGAGAAGCCCTGGCATCCGCAGCCACGGGATCGTCACTTAAGATCAAAGTATTTTTCTCAGCCACATCAGAGAGGCTTCCGCCGGAAGGTCCGTTTCTCGTCATGATCCGGGTGGCGTCGATCAGGGTCACAGTGGGTTTGAAGAACTGTGCCAGGTCTACGATACTCTGATGTATGTCCTGGTGGAGGGCCGACCTTCTGCCCCCGACCCCCCCGCGCCAATTCTTCATGCCGAGGGTGAGTGTGCTGAGGGCATGATGTTTGGCCACCGGAAGATTAATAAGCTTATCGGCCTCTATCAATGGTACGAAAACGGGCCAGACATCCAGGCGGTGTCCATGTATCTTCATCTCCCGCATGAGTGAAGACCTGGGGAAAATCAACTCGGCTCCGGTATTTTCCGCCACCATCCGCGCGCCTGAAAGGGAAAAACATCGTCTGGCGTCATGAATGGTATTGTCGGCGATTCGCACCTTCTTTGCACCGGCCTCTTGACATAGCTCCACTACTCCTTCAAGGACTTCCGGATTCGTTGTGGCTGCCATTTGAACAGGCCTGGCCCAAGAGATATTCGGTTTAATGACCACAACGTCGCCCTTTGAGACAAATCGTTTCATTCCTCCTGCGGACTCGAAGACCTTTCTGGTCAACTCCTTCACGGAGTATCCTTCTTTCTGACCAATACCTTCCACCATGAATGCCTTATTTTGGGAGTTAGCCCAGGCTGGAAGTGGCATCCGCGCAAATCCGGTTATCACTCCGGTCAAGGCAAAGGAACCGGACAGACGAAAAAGCTTTTTGATGGATTCTCTTCGGGTAATGGAATGAGAGGTATCCATGCATTCTACCTCGCGATTCATATCAGTACCTCCTTTCTCCAGCTAAGTACACGTATTCTTAAATACGGTATCGTATTATAATTGGATAATTTATAATCACCGCTGAGACGCAGAGATCGCAGAGGATTTGTTTCTTTTTTGCTTTCCGCTGAGAGGACGGAAAGCAAAAACATGCATCCCTGTGGGATAAAGAAATAACTACCTGAATTTCAATATAATATTACTATTATAAAACTTGAGCTATTTTCTTTTGCCGTTTCTTAATCCCGTCAGCTTCTGCGGGGCCCCTCAACGGCAAAAGAAATAATACTTAACTCTGCGGCCTTTGCGTCTCAAGCGAAGCCCCGTCATAACGGGACAAGCTGGGCGGTGAAACAATATAAAAAAATACGTCATCGAACTTACGAATTAGAGCACTTAGTCTGTTTTGGGCAGAAGAGTGGTCTGGGTTTTTTCACCCGTGGCATTTTCTTCTTTAGATGTATCATTTCGGAGATCGTGCTCGGAGATTGGTACTGTCTCCTCTTCATCGGATCCGAATTCCCTGATTTCTTTTAACTTTGGGAGTGATCCCAGGTCCTTAAGATCAAAGACAGCAAGAAACTTCTTGGTTGTTCCATAAATGAGCGGTCTGCCAGGGAGATTTTTCCGGCCCATGATTCTGACCAAATCCTTTTCCAGGAGTGTTCTTAAAATTCCCCCGACATCAACTCCCCTTAATCTTTCGATTTCCTGACGGAGGATCGGTTGCTTATAGGCGATGATGGCCAAGGTCTCTAAAGCAGCACGTGACAAGCGGGTGGGGGATGTCTTTAGCATTCTAAGAACATAAGGTGCGTACTCGGACCGTGTCCGAAGTTGAAAACCTTGAGCAACCTCTCTAAGGACAAAACTCCTTTTCAGGCCGTCGTATTCGGTTTGAAGTTCATTTAACGCCTGGGTGATTTTTGATCCGGTCTCATCTGGCAAACAGGCATGGATCTCACGGACATTGAGTGGCCTGTCCGATGCAAACAACAATGCCTCTATAATCAATTTCAGTGATTTGCTCATGCTATTATGATCCATTACCGTTTCCACCCTTTTCATCAAAAGAGGGGATCAATCGAATGTCACCTTCTGATGTGGGCTGCAATACCTTCACGAGACCCATGTGAACCAGTTCCAAAAGGGCCAGGAAGGTTACAATAAATTCCGAAACCGTTCGATCTTCACTGAAGATTTCACGAAAGAATATAGCCCCCTTTTCTTTGAGTCGGGCTATGATAAGTTCGGTTTTGTCTTTGACAGACCATTGTTCAGGTTGGACTGTAAGTTTAGCACCAGGCAACCTTTGATCAACTATCCGCTTGAAGGCATCTATCAATTGGAAGAGGTTCACATCTAACTCAGGTTCTTCGCCGGTTACCCCATCCTGGAAATAGGGGATTACCGTACGTGCAAAGACATCTCTGTCCAGAATTTCCCTTTCAGAAAAAGCTTCGGCCATTTCTTTAAATTGCATATACTCCAGAAGTGGCCGCATAATCTCAGTACGGGGATCTTCCTCCTCATCATCTTCGTGTGAACCCGGAAGCAGCATCTTTGATTTTATGTGAATCAGTGTGGAGGCCATTACCAGAAAATCACCAGCCACATTAATGTTAAAGGTTTTCATCAACTCCAGATATCCCAGGTACTGGTCGGTAATCGTAGCTATGGGTATGTCGAAGATATCCACCTCATTCTTGTTGATAAGGTGGAGTAACAGGTCCAGCGGGCCTTCGAATATTTCCAGTTTAACTTCGTAATCCATATAATTATATCTTTACCGCCTCTCTCACCTCTGCCATGGTCTCCCTGGCAACGGCCCTGGCCCGTATATTGCCTTGCTCTATGATTTCTCTGATCTTATTGGTATCAGTCTCCAGTTCTTTCCTTTTGGCCCTCATCGGTTCAAGGCCTGTTTTTAGGCTGGCGGCCATTAATCTTTTGCATTCCACACACCCGATACCGGCGGATCGGCATTCATTATCAATCTTTGAAACTGTTTCAGGATCAGAATATATTTCATGAAACGTGAACACATTGCAGATCTCCGGACGACCAGGATCATTTCTTCTGGCCCGCTGTGGGTCTGTGATCATCTGCCCCACCTTCGTGTCAATAACTTCATCAGTGTCTGTGAGGAATATGGCATTATTATAACTCTTGCTCATTTTACGCCTGTCAATGCCGAGGATCTTTGATGTGGGGGTAAGCAGGAGAGCAGGTATGGGGAAAACCTCTCCATAGAAGTGATTGAATCTACGGGCTATCTCCCTGGTCAATTCCACATGGGGGGCCTGGTCTTTGCCGACAGGAACTCCGTTGGCCTTGTACATGAGGATGTCAGCGGCCTGGAGAACAGGGTAGCCCAGAAAACCATAAGTATAGATGTCCCTCTGGGTGAGTTCACGGAGTTGCTCCTTATAAGTAGGATTTCTCTCCAGCCATGAAAGGGGTGTAATCATGGACAAAATTAAGTGAAGCTCTGCGTGCTCTTTTATGTGGGATTGAATGAAAAAAGGGGATATTTCCGGATCAAGCCCAACGGAAATCCAGTCCATGGCAATGTCATAGATGCTTTCCCCAATAATCTCCGGATTAGCGTATTCACTGGTCAGGGCATGCCAGTCTACTATGGCATAGAAGCATTCATATTCGTCCTGGAGCTTTTTCCAATTCAGGAGAGCCCCATGTACATGTCCAAGATGCATGCTTCCTGTGGGCCTCATTCCGCTCAAGATTCTCTTTTTTTTCATACCCTTCAACACCCCTTTGTATTGACGATTTTTGATCAATGTTCAAATGCTTTCTCTACAAACCTGACCTCATCCTCCTTTGTTTTTACCAAATCATTCAGCCGGGCTTCCAGCAGGCGATCAAATATTTCTTTGAAAAATGGACCGGGTGAGAAACCCATTTTCAACAGATCTTTCCCCCTTAATTGAATCTCCGTTCCTTTGAGGTTTGTGAAATAGCTCGAAATAAGCCGTCTCACTTTTTCGCTGCCGGTTTTTGCCATAAGGTAGAGAAGTGTCTCTGTATCATATGGATGAAGCAATGTATACAAATGATAGTTGTCTCCATCAAATTTGTATAGGATGTCCAGCAGGTCATTCGAACTAATCATTTGGGATATCATTTTGCGGTTTTCCAGTTGGACCATTCCCATCCTATCAGCCATAGCGCTAAGGGTTTTCTTGTCAAGGAACGAAGTAAGGCCGTGCCAATAAACCTTCCAGGGTTCAAAGAATTCCTCCAGGTAAAGTAGGTTGTACCAGACAATTACCTTTCTAATCTCTTCCAACAGGCCTTTAACGCCCTTAGTGAGTTGTACCTCGGGGAAGACAAACTGAAGCAAATCAAGTTCATCCATCCGTTCGATAGCCTTGATGGGATCGGGCTCCCTGAGGATGAGTTTTAGTTCCAGAAAGAGCCTCCGGCCAGAAAGTTCTTTGAAACAATTGATTTTCACTGCATTCTTAATCAAGGCAAGGGTAAGTTTTCCGATTTTAAAACCGAATCGCTGTTCAAACCTGATAGCCCGGAGCACCCGTGTGGGATCTTCAACAAAGCTCAGGTTATGGAGGACTCGCAGTACCTTTTCCTTGATATCTCTTTGCCCCCCAAAATAATCGATAAGTGTCCCGTAAAGCCGTTTGTTTAGCTTGATTGCGAGGGTGTTGATTGTAAAATCGCGCCTGTAAAGGTCCAGTTTCAGGGAGCTTGTTTCCACGTTGGGCGGTGCTCCTGGGAATTCGTAATACTCCACTCTGGCAGTGGCCACATCCACCTTGAAACCGTCAGGGAAAATAAGTACGGCAGTTCCGAACTTCCGGTGGCTCCTCACTCGCGCGCCATAATGCTCGGCAAACTCGTGGGCAAATTCAATGCCATCGCCTTCAATGACAATGTCTACATCCAGATTTTCATGTTTCAGGAATACATCTCTCACAAGTCCACCAACGAGGAATGCATTATATCCGAGCATATCGGCCACATGCCCAATGTCTTTCAGGACACTAATGATCTTTCTCGGCAGCCGTTCCTTTAGCAGGGCGGACATATTTTTCTTTCTCATAAATTGAGAGGTGTCTATGGAATCATAGAGGAATTCTGGAATCAGGGGATCGCCTACCAGGATATTGAGGAGGTCTGTTCGGGTAATCACCCCCAAAACTTTCCCATTATCTAAAACGGGAAGGATCCTCAGTTTGTTTCTGATTACCAATTCCTGAACTTCCTGGAGAGAGGCGTCCGGGCCGATAGCAGAAAATTCAATATTCATATATTCCTTTACTTTGATGTCTTCAAGCCCAAAAAACACCGCTTTTTCTACGACTTGCCGTGTAATATAACCTTTAAGGACATCTGCACCGTCCAGGACCAGCAGCACATTAATGTTATATCTGGTCATCATATCGGCAGCTTTTTTGACGCTTTCCCCGGGAGAGATGTGAATTACAGGGGAAGACATCATATCCATGGCTCTTTTTTTTAGATCTATACGGCTCCGCAAAAGGGCCTGCAAAGACCTTTCTACCTGAATCAGGGTCCTATTCTTTATGGTGGCGGATGCTGCCTGTGGATGCCCCCCTCCACCGAGGGCAAATGCTATCTCGGCCACATTTACATCCTTTATCCGGCTACGTGCCACAAGGTAGATCCTGCTCTCCATCTGGGCCAGGGCGAAAACAAGATTCAAATTCTCCATTTCCATGAATTTGTGTACAAGGACGGCAAAATCTCCCACATATTCGTCTCTAATAACCTTTGCAAAAACTACCTCCACACCATTGATAACCCGTTTTGTGGCCGATTGAGTGAGATCATTAAGCAACCACACCTGTTCGGTTGTAAGTTCTCTGGTGAGCATATCAGCAATGATATTATGATTCGCTCCCTGTTCGGTAAGCCATGCGGCCGCCTCATAATCTTCAACAGTAGTGGAAGAAAACGTGAAGGACCCTGTATCCTCATGTATCCCCAAACACATAACAGTGGCTTCATCAGGAGAAATGGAAATATTTTTTTCCTTGATCAGGCTGGTAAGCAGGGCGGTAGTAGAGCCGGTTTTACGGATAATCTCCATATCACCAGCAATGTCATCCTCGGAATCGGTGTGATGGTCATAGATATGTATCTCAACATCGTCTCTGTCAACCAGCTCAGCAAATTTACCGATGCGGTTCTTCTGCCGGGTGTCTACGAGGATCAGCCTCTTGATCCGGTCAAATTCGATTTTTTTCATCTTGGAGAAGTTGAAGAGGTATGATGTGGAGTGAAGAAAGAAATTTCGGAGGTTTTTTTCCTGGGACCCTGGAAATACAAGACTCGCTCCGGGATAGAGTTTGCTTGCAGCAATCAAAGATGCCAAGGCGTCAAAATCCGCGTTAATATGGGTTGTTATAACCTCCACAGATTCCTGCACGGGAGGTTTTTTTGTTTTATGTTTTCTGTTTTGTTTTTTGTTCATAAACAAAAAAAGCCGGGCATTCCATCTGCGCCGGCTGGATCACAGTAATGAAGTAAGAAGTTCCGCCTGCAGCGGATAAATTATAACCCCTTGACTTTTTCCTGGTTTTCTTGCTTTTTCTTGCAGTCAATGCACAGGGTGGTGACAGGTCGGGCCTTTAACCTTTCATCAGAGATGTTTTCACTACATTCCTCACAAACGCCATAGGTTTTCGCCTCAATCCTGTCCAGGGCATCTTTGATTTTTGATATCAGTTTTCTTTCCCTGTCTCTAATCCTGAGCTCAAAATTTCTGTCCGACTCCATGGATGCTCGATCTGAAGGGTCAGGAAAATTTTGTGTCTGATCAGTCATGTCGGTGAGGGTTTTACTGGCGTCTTCCAGAAGATCATTTAGTCTTTGGGTCAGTAAATCCTTGAAAAACTCCTGTTTCTTTTTACTTAACATGGCTTTAACCTGTGTATCTGTATTGAAGTTTATGAACTCTTAAAAGTCCTATTTCCCCTTTTCAGATGAAGGCCTTAAGTGGGGATGAAGTTTTTTAGAGCGTGACAAATATCATTTCTTAAAATGAATGTAAAGCAATAGCAACAAACGTCCTAAATAGTGCCCGACCGAAAACTGTTATTTTTCCTCCCGCTAATAGCGGGACGTCAGGCTCAAATTATAATCCTCGAAATACTCAATGTATTCCTGTGGTTATAATTTTCGCCTTCCCCCGCTCAAAGTCCGGGATCTTCGACTTGATCTTGGAAAAAATTCCTAGTTTTCGTTCAGACACTAAATAGCTCT
>JAUUWD010000157.1 GCA_030589225.1 Desulfobacteraceae bacterium
AACTCGCTGGGTATTGAGCCAGTGGTATTGCCAGATGAACGGTGTTGTGGTCATGACCTCATTTGGACAGGGGACGAGGAATCGTTCCATAAACTTCGCCTTTTCAACATAGAATCCTTTAAGAAAGCCGGGGTCAAGACCATCATCACGGCCTGCGGGGAGTGTAGTTATGTCCTGAAATATCTTTACCCGGACTCATCGGACCCCTTTCCCTTTGAGGTAATGCATTTGAGTGAGTATCTGAAAATGACCGGTTTTGCTGCCGGGAGAAGTATAGACAAAATTGCCACGTATCAAGACCCTTGCCGGTTGGGCCGTTTCCAGGGGGTCTACGATGCTCCCAGGGAGCTTCTCGGACAAATGCTGGAACTTCGAGAAATGCCTCATTTTGGACCCGGCGCCTGGTGCTGTGGAAACTCAGCATGGCTTAACTGCGATAGATACAGTAAACAGATGCAGGTCGAACGACTCCTGGAGGCCAGGGGAACACAAGCAGATCTGATGGTAACAGCGTGTCCAAAATGCCAGGTGCATCTCACCTGCGCCATGAGAGATGTAAACCGCCTTCAGGATCTTCGTATGAAGATCTTGGATATTTCTTCAGTTATTGCAGAATCGATTGAATATTGAATATTTAAGGAATTCTTTCCATTATAAAAGAACTATCATAAAAATGACGGAGACACAAATATTCAATATTCAATATTCAATAGTCAATTCCGGCGTGTCCGGGTTAGGAGGTTAACCCATGACTATTGTGCAGGCATTGAAGGCCCCGGAGGAAGAGATCCGAGTAGGGGTCTACATTTGCCAGTGTGGTTTGAACATAGCTGCTGCCGTAGATTGTGATGCCGTGGCCGAATGGGCAGAGGGCCTTGAGGGAGTTACTGTCTCCCGATCCTATTCCTACATGTGTTCTGACCCTGGCCAGCAACTGGTCAAACAGGACATAAAGGAACTGAGCCTTAACCGGGTGGTTGTGGCTTCCTGCTCCCCAAGGCTTCATGAACCCACCTTTCGGCAGATGTGTGCTGAAGCCGGACTCAACCCATACCTCTTCGAGATGGCCAACATCCGCGAGCAATGCTCATGGGTCCATCCCCATGAGAAAAAAGATGCCACCGAGAAGGCAAAGGACCTCGTGAAGATGGCCGTCTCCCGTGTGAGGCTGTTGAGGCCCCTTGAGGAACTGGAGGTTCCGGTAACCCAAAAGAGCCTGGTTATCGGCGCCGGTGTTGCAGGCATTCAAGCTGCCCTTGACCTTGCTGACAATGGTTTTCATGTCTATTTGGTCGAGAAAAAACCCTCCATTGGCGGGGTTATGGCCCAATTGGATAAGACATATCCAACCATGGACTGTTCCATCTGAATTCTCGGTCCGAAGATGACGGATGTCGGTCGACATCCCAGGATTGAGTTGATGACCTTGAGCGAGATTAAGAGCATCAAGGGATATGTGGGTAATTTTGAGGTAACTGTTCAGAAAAGAGCACGTTATGTGAACGAAAACGAGTGTACTGCATGCGGGGACTGTGCGCAAGCCTGCCCGGTATTGAAGCCCGATGAGTTCGAAATAGGCTTGAGCTCCCGTAAGGCCATCTTCATACCTTTTCCCCAGGCTGTGCCATCTGCCTATGTGCTGAATCCTCTCGATTGCCTGGGTCAGGACCCGCTAATCTGTGGCAAGTGCAAAGAGGCCTGTGAGAAGGGATGTATTGATTACGATGCGCAAGATGAAGAGTTGACTTTAAAAGCGGGCACCATTGTGGTGGCCACCGGAATGGAGCCCTATGACCCCACACCCTTAGATGAATACGGCTATACCCGCTTCCCCAACATGGTAACCACGATAGAGTTTGAGCGCCTGATAAATGCCGGAGGTCCGACCAAGGGGGAAGTGGTCCGTCTCAGCGACCTCAAGGTTCCCAAATCGGTTGCGTTTATTCAATGCGTTGGCTCACGGTCTCCAGGCAATGAAAAGGCAAATCCTTATTGCAGCAACATCTGCTGCATGAATACCATAAAGGATACCCTTATGCTCAAAGAACATTACCCTGATATGGAGGTGAAGGTCTTCTACATCGATATCAGAGCCTTTGGTAAGGGCTTTGAAGATCTTTTCCAGCGCTCCAAAGGCAAAGGAGTCAAGTATATCAGGGGGCTTCCGGGAGATGTACAGGAAGATCCGGGAGCTCACGATTTAAAGCTTTTCGTGGAAAATACCTCGACCGATCGCCTTGAAAGGCATCACGTGGAGATGGTTGTCCTCTCCCAGGGACTGGTTCCCTCGGAAGATATGAACAAAATCCAGGAAATGCTTGCCCTGCAAAAGACCTCAGATGGGTTTTACCTTGAGGCCCATCCGAAACTCCAGCCCGTGGATTCTGCTTCCGCGGGAATCTTCTTTGCAGGTACGGCCGAGTCCCCGAAGGATATCAAGGATGCCGTGACTCAAGCTTCTGCTGCTTCCGCGAGGGCAGCCAGGTTGATGTCTTCGGGTAAAATTACTGTTGAGGCCATCACAAGTAGAGTAGATGAGGATAAGTGTACATCCTGCGGCATATGTGCCAAAGTCTGCCCATACAATGCCATCACGGTTGATAAGAAGAACAAAAGGCCAGCAGTTGTGATAGAGGCGGCCTGCGCCGGATGCGGCACCTGTGCAGCCGAGTGCCCTTTTGATGCAATTGAAATGAACCACTTTACCGACACCCAGATCCTGTCCCAGGTCCATGCAATTTTGGAAAAGGAGCCCAGGGAAAAAGTGGTCTGCTTTGCCTGCAACTGGTGCTCGTATGCAGGGGCTGATTCCGCAGGGGTAGCTCGTTTGAATTACCCGACAAATGTACGCCTAATCCGAACCATGTGTTCCGGCAGGGTGGATGAGAAGTTCATCTGGAAGGCCTTTGAGGCAGGTGCCCCGGTAGTCCTGATTTCAGGCTGTCATTTTGGTGACTGCCATTACATTGATGCTAACCACTGGACCAAGAAGAGAGTTGAAAAGATCTGGAAGAAAATGGAGAAGTGGGGGCTGAGGAAAGAACGGCTCCAACTGGAATGGATCAGTGCGGCTGAAGGAATCCGTTTTTCCCAGGTCATGGCAAGGATGGAAGAGCTTAGAAAGACAGTGACGAAGCAGGAGATTGCTGAGACGAAAAATATTCTCAGGGAGAACCTTAAGAAAAAGAAGAAAAAGAGGAAACAGAAGAATTAATTAGGATTTTGGTTAAAGGGTAGTCAGAGTAGATGAAAGAGAGTTCGTACAAAGATTCATTTTTAGGGGTTAAATTGGTCCCTCTGAGTAGAAGGGAGGCGCTTTGTTTTGTCAGTACTTTTGACAAACCTTTTCTTCTCAGCAAGGTGGCAGGGATTTTAACCATCCATGATTGCCACATCCTGGAGGCAGAAATCAATATACGGGATGGGGTAGTAACAGACCTTTATAAAATCAGGATCCCTCAAAAATACGAGCCGGCGCTTCTTGAAAATATGCTCTTTGAATCACTCCAAAAGGTATTGAAAGGTGACACTAATATCGAAAAGGAGATCTTTCTGTGGGAGAAAAAACGCGAGGTAATACGAGATCAAATTATCCCTAAGTTTAAGAGCATCAACGAGGACCAATCTATCCTCACCGTTAATACCTCTAATAAAAAAGGGCTTCTCCACAAGATTTCGTGGGCACTGTCACTGGCAGGAATGAATATTGAGAGAGCGATCATTTCTGCCACCGATGACATGAAGGCAGAAAATGTTTTCTGGATCAAACAGCGTTACGGAGAAAAGATCACCCCTGAGTACCAAAAAAAAGTACTCAACCTTCTTAATATCATAGTCAATGAGGGAAAGGACCCCATAGAGCAGGAATTCAAGAAAGAGATCAATATGATCTATCGGGAACAACTCAGAAGGCGGGGGAGAGGATTCCGAACGGCACAACTTTATGCAGATGTTCATCTCCGGTTGATCAAAGGGCTCTTTGACCGCATTAAATTAGAACTGGATATCCAGGATCAGCCGATTCTAATCGGTATATATGGTGGCATAGGCAGCGGAGCCATAGGGTTTACCAGTGATATTGACTGCATCTTTCTTTACGATGGAGAAAGGAAAGAGGAATATGACATACTGAGACGGGTCTTGAAAAATGAATTCATGCGAATCTGTGATTTGGATGTGGATGAATCCTTTCTCCCGCATCATATAAATTATTTTTACCTGGGCAACTATGATGGGGAAAGCCTTATTTCTTTTAATGACTTCTTTAATTATATCAATTATATAGATGAGTTGCGCGCCGAGACGGGTAACAGATTGTTTGAGCCGCAGTTCTTTCATTATCCGTGGGTATTTTCTATCCGTTTTATTGGAAACCGGGAGGTCATGGAACGATTCAAGAGCCGGACGAGAAGACTCCCACACAAGAGAAAAAGGGGATATCCTAACATCAAGGCTTACATATTGGGGGAGAAAAGGGCTGAAATTAAAAAAAATTATATATCATATCTGAGGGGGAATTACTTCCCCAGGGAGCTGGAGTTTTTAAACAACAAAAGGCTTAAGCTCCTGTGTCGCAAAAAGGCCTATAAGGATTTTATCGAAGCAATAAAGCCGTATGAAGGTATAAAGTACGTGTTCCGAAGGGGGGTTTTACCCTTACTCCATATACTTCATGACAATGGTCAACGGACAGATATGGGTTTATTAAGGAAAAATTATCGGCATCTTCTCCCAGCAATCGATTTTATGCTGAAGGTCTTTAATGTACGAAAGACCCTGTACATCATGGGGCAGTGGGACTTAAGCTATTTTCTCTACATAATGGATTTTAAAAACGAGAGGGAATTCTGCGAAAGGTATTTGAGATATCAACAGGATATCATCGGTTTTGTTAAGAAATTGATCCGTTAGGGTCTGGGAGTCAATAACTCATTGGAATTGGCGCACAGATTTAGGGCAGATTTGGTCGATCCGATTGAGCAAAACCGCAAGCGTAGTTGTACTATGTTGAGGATTTTGCGATTGAGGATCGGCCAAATATGGTCTGAAGCTGGGATGCAAAAACGATGAGTTATTGATTTCCAGACCCTTAGTGTTTTTTTGCCAATTGCA
>JAUUWD010000242.1 GCA_030589225.1 Desulfobacteraceae bacterium
TTCAGTTTTACGAGGCTTCAAAAACTGAACCAGCGAATGGCAGGTGAGTTTCAAAAGATTACGCGACTTCTTGAGCTATATAACCAGAACTATAGCCTCCATTTGAGGAATTCTCTAACACAATCGCTCCGTCATTTTTACAGAGACATAAGCGAAAATCAAATAATCCGCATCGTTTATACGGAATCCCCTGATCTTTTGTCTACCATCCCCCTGGTCCCTCTAACTCCAGAGTCGATGTTGATAATGCCTGCGACTGTAAAGAGCGGGGAAATATGGATCGATGGCTTGATCACCTCTGAAATCTTAGGAACGCTCCAGGAAAATGTGGAGAAGAACTTCAGCCGACTGTCCGCCTTAGACGGGTATGATCTGGAGGTCCTCTCCCGGATCCGCGATTTCCGAACCCTTGTCAACTTATCATACGTGGTACATCTTTCAAAAGAGATGGGCATTTCTACAAAACTGCAACCCGTACTCTCTTTCCCACTGGGCCCCAATGCTATCAGTATCACTGAGGCGGCCAGGGCCTATGAGACGATCATGACGGGTCAGGTTTATCCCGTTTCTCCTGACAATGATCTTACTATGGTCCCTGTAATCACAAAAATTGTCGACAGGGAGGGAGAAATTCTTTGGGAATACAATCCAAAACCCAGAACGGTCATATCCAAAAGGATTTCCGGACTGGTGAGCGAGATTCTGAGAAAAGTCATTGAAACAGGGACAGGTAGAGGCGCAAGGGATACAATCCGCGTATTCGATATTCCGATACCCTCTTTCGGAAAGACAGGTACTGCTAACCGGTTTACTAATTCCAGTTTTGTGGGTTTTATTCCAGGCCCCGACGAGAAAACAGGACAACTTGATATCCAGAAGGGATATATTATTGCCAGCTACGTGGGTTATGATGATAACCGACCCATGAAGGGGAAACACCTGGCCATTTATGGCGCATCAGGTGCTATGCCACTATGGATTGATACGGCAAATGCCATTGTCAATACCCATGATTACAAGAAAAATATCCAGCCCGCAGACCTGGTATTCAATCCCCTGTCCAGCCCCCTGGAGAACAACGGAGACTTCATTACTGTGCCAGTATCACCGTTTACAGGTCTCCCCCTGGGGACATCCGCCAAGAACGCAGACTTATCGCCTCCGTCCGCAGCCCCTGGGCAAGAGGGATGGCAGACAGACCAACCCCGGATACTGTCAGAAGTCGAACATCGTGGAGGTATACTGGTACCAAAAAGACACTTTGAGCCTATAGAAGGAAGGTAACAATGCAAAAAAACACTGCTCTATTCGGCCTTTGTCTCTGCGGTGAGCTGTTTAAGAATGGAGAATGAAATGAAAAAACAAATCAGATCCCTCCTGGTCTTTTTCTTTGTATTCGCCTTTGGATGCATACCGGTTCCGGAGCGCCGTGTGGTGGTTACGCCCGAACCCTCGGTAGTACCTGCACCGTTATTTCCCGCGGATCTTCTCGAGGAGAAGATAGGTTTTCTGAGCAAAATCCTGAAGAAAGAAGACCTTACAGAAAAAGACAGGGAAATCGCCTCAAGCCTCCTTGATACCTACAAATCAGTAAAAAGCATATCCACTGGAGCGTTCAAGGAAGCGGAATACCAAAAGGTCGTGCGTGCCCTATTAAATAACCTTAATGTCCTGGATGAAATTTATTTCTCTAAACAGGAGGAAAGGACAAAGGATTATTCCAGGTCTATCAGCCTTTTTGCGGCAAAGAAAAAGGAGATCCAGGAAGTTTACGCATTAGGAGACTCTAAAGGCGTAATCAATCACTGCCTGGAGCTAAAAGCGGTCCTTGGCCCGGATGCCCTCACCGCTGAAATAAGCCTGATGTTCGCCTTATCCCTTGCCAAAGTGGGAATGCTGACAGAAGCGAAGAGTATCATTGAGGGAATTGTGCCTGAACTTGATACGAGCCCGGATCTCAACTATCTCCGGGCAGGCATTGCAGAGTTACAGTTGCGTTTAGGTGAGCGAGAAAAGGCTATTCAAGTTTGCAAAAAATTGACTGACACATTGAATCAACAGGAATCCGTTCTTCAGGCGCTTAACAAGAGGATATCGAGAGCGCAGGTAGAGGACCGGGAAATCGATGCTCCCCCGCCATTTCGTACTGGGTTGGAAGCCCATGCGCAAGCCCAAAGTGATTATGAACTGACGACTCAGCCGGAGGGTAATGCGGACCAAATTCTTTATGAAGTTGAACAACTAATTAGGGCGCGTAAGTTTGGTGAAGCATGGGATTTGCTGGTTTTGAAAAGGGGGACTGTTTCATCAGAAACCGGGTTGAAAATCATAGATCAGGCCCTGAAACGGCTTGAACGTGCCCAGGAGGAATATCTTGAGGAAACCATATCAATGATTTCCGAGAAGAAAGAAGCCGTTCAAATGGCCCGGAAATTTCTTGATGAGGAAAAATATGAACAGGCCATATCGAGCCTTGATACACTTTCAGAGCGCGAAGAAAGTTATGAAATCAAGGAGCTAAGAGAACAGGCCGTTGAGAGTTTGATCAACCGCGAACGGAATCGGGCTGCGAAAATCTTTTTAACAGCAAGAAGAACTCAGGACCCTGAAAAAAAAGAAGGATACCTTCGTTCTTCTTACAATATACTTAATGCATTAATTGAGAAATACCCATCATCACCTTTAATTAACAAGGTAAAGTCTCACCTTGAAAAAGTAGAGGAAGAACTTGAGAAACTTTGAAAAAAGCAGGAATAGGTCTCAGCAGTCAGACAATTATATCACATGAACAAGAAACTTGATGCAATCCAGGTGATAGGCCTCGGACAGGCATGCGTGGATTATCTGGGCAGGCTTAATGCCTTTCCCCGTGAGGATGGAAAGGCAGAACTCACGGATTTACACATCCAGTGTGGCGGTCCTGCATCCACAGCACTTGTTACCCTCTCCCGGCTCGGTATTTCAACTGCATTTTTAGGATCCATATCGGATGATCCTTTTGGAGTGAAAATCCTCAATAACCTCAAACGTGAAAAGATAGATGTATCTTGCCTGAAGAGCACACCCGGATACACATCACAGTTTGCCTTTATTGCTATTACCAGGGAAGGTGAAAAACGCACCATCTTTTGGCACCGGGGGACTGTACCCCATCTCGTAAAAAGAGACGTGGACATCAGTCAATTCACGAAAGCCCGCATTTTACACACAGACGGTTTGATGGTTAAGGCCTCAATCGAGGCAGCAAGACAGGCTAAGTCACTTGGAATGACCGTCGTAATGGACGCAGGGACCATGAGGGAAGGCTCCAAAGAATTGTCCAAACTTGTAAACATACTCATCGCATCTGAGACATTTGCCACGCCGCTGGTGGGACGAGATGCTCCACATGATATCGCACTCCACGCTCTCAGGGATTTGGGTCCGGAACAGGTGGTCATCACGCTTGGAGCAAGAGGAAGTATTGGTCTGAATAACCAGGGTATTGTCCGTCAAAAGGCCTTTCCAATTTCAGCAGTAGATACGACGGGCGCCGGAGACGTATACCATGGTGGCTACATATATGGATTGCTTCAAGGGTGGGATATGCACGAGTGCATGCGATTTGCCTCTGCCACAGCGGCCCTTAAGTGCGCTGAAATAGGCGCCCAAAGTGGAATCCCTAATCTTAAGGATATCAAGGCCTTATTGAGAGCAGGACTAAGTTATTTAAAGAGATAACACGTTGAAAGAATAGAGTTTATTTGCTTATTTGATTTTCTAAAATTCGAAGCTCGAAATACGAAATCCGAAACAAATACGAATGACATAAATCAAAAATTCAAAACATGTCAATATCCTGTAAATTCTGTATAAGCTCCCGAAATGTTTTGGTCATTTGATATTAGAATTTTGATATTGTTTCGTATTTCGATATTCGTATTTCGGATTTAGTCGTCTTGAAAATACATCTATTTGGCCAAGTTACATTCTACTTTGGCGTTTCCCTGTTATTGAGAG
>JAUUWD010000150.1 GCA_030589225.1 Desulfobacteraceae bacterium
ATCTGCCGCCTTTGATTTTTAGAAAGCTGCTCATCTGTGCTCATACCCGGGTCTGTCAGAAGAGCACCATAGGCTTCTCTCGAATCATCGCCAACAGGAGCGCTAAGGGATATCTCCCATCCCCCAAGACGCTGGCTCATCTCAACAACTTCCTCTTCTTTGACAGCAAGCCGCTCAGCCAAAAGCCTGGGTTCAGGACTAAATCCTTCGGCTATCAGCTTGTCTCGCTCCTTAGCCAAATTGAAGAACAGCTTGCGTTGGCTCTGAGTTGTTCCAATTTTGACCAGTTTCCAGTTATCCATTACGAATTTCAACATATACGCCTTAATCCAAAATGACGCATAGTATGAAAATTTTATGCCCCGATAAGGATCAAATTTCTTGACAGCCTGTAGAAGGCCCAGGTTTCCTTCCTGGATCAAGTCTAACAGATTTTTTGTCCAGTACCGGTGGAAATCCATGGCAATTTTCACTACCAATCTCAGGTTGGAAGTAGCCAGCCTGTAGGCGGCCTTCTGGTCATTTTTCTCTCTGACCCTTTTGCCCAGTTCTATCTCCTCCTCCCTGGTCAGCAGATTATACCTCTTTATCTCAAGGAGGTACATCTGAAGCGGATCATAAGGGACTAAGTTCCTTTCTGACTGGGCGACAGGGGCAAGGCGAAATTCGCTGGGGTCAACAGAATGCCTTTTTCCCGGTTTTTTATCCCCTTCTTTGACTGGTTTGCCTTCTGTATCTTTCATAATCATCACATGCGCTATCGGCGCAGAGCCTGAAAGCCCCGCCCTGCTCAGCAACGGAGGAACAGGGGTTATTCCTGTGTAATCCTTACATACCTCTTTTTACCTGCCCTCAGCAGTAAGAAGTCCTGTTGCAAATCATTGATGTTGATTGCCTGGTCAAACGTTTTAACCCTTTGGCCGTTTATATATCCACCGCCCTGAGAAATGAGCCGGCGGGCCTCACTACGAGTCTTACAAAGGCCTGCTTTTTCAAAAAGTATATAAGCCGGGATCCCCTGATCAAGTTCTTCTTGACCAATGCTGTAGGTAGGGGCAGCCTCGGGAGACTTTGCTCTGTCAGGGCCAAATAGCTGTTGAGAAGCTTCACGTGCATGTTCTGCCTCTTTCTGGCCATGGCACAGTTTTGTGGCCTCGTAAGCCAGCACTTCTTTTGCTGTTCGAATGTCAGCCCCTTTTAAACGTCCAAGCTGACGGACTTCCTCCATGGGAAGAAATGTGAAAAGGCCCAAAAAACGTTCCACATCACCGTCGTCCTGGTTAATCCAATATTGATAATAGTCATAAGGCGACGTCAATGAAGCGTCAAGCCAGACTGCCCCTTTGTGGGTTTTACCCATTTTAATCCCTGAAGATGTGATCAAGAGAGGGAAAGTCAGGCCGTGGATGACTTCCCCTTCAAGGCGTCTCGTGAGATCTGCACCGGCCAGGATGTTGCCCCACTGATCATTTCCGCCCATCTGGAGACGGCAGTCGTAATGTTTGAACAGGTACCAGAAGTCATATGCCTGGAGCAGCATATAGTTAAACTCTATGAAACTCAGCCCGGTTTCCAGCCTTGCCCTGTAACTTTCCGCTGCAAGCATCCTGTTCACACTAAAATGCCGCCCAATATCTCGAAGAAATTCTATATAGCGGAGATCCGTGAGCCAGTCAGCGTTATTGACCATTACGGCCTTTCCATCGCTGAAATCGATGAAATGAGACAACTGATTCTTTAGTGCCTCAGCGTTTTCATTGATTTCTTCCAGTGTTAAAATATTGCGCATTTCCGTTTTTCCGCTGGGATCTCCCACAAGACCGGTCCCGCCTCCAACAACACCGATCGGCCTGTGTCCTGCTCTCTGCATGTGGACGAGCGACATGATGGGGAGAAGGCTCCCCACATGTAAGCTTTTTGCGGTTGGATCAAACCCGATGTAGCAGGTTGTAGGGTTTTCAAGGAGCTCACGCACGAGTTTTCTGTCAGTTACCTGTTCAATAAAACCTCTATCTTCAAAGATATGGAAAACGTTTTTCATTTTAATCCTGCAATTTTTTTCTTTTGTATCCTTCAGGCAGGCTCAAACGAACAACCTGCCCGGGATTTCCAATATTCTCGACCTGTACGCCATTAAACTCAAAACTAATACCGCCCGCGTTGCCGATAAGCAATTCCATGCCCTCTTTGGCTTTCCACTCAGGGTGGCTTCCAGGAGTGAAGATATATTCTTTGGGATCCTGATCATCCACAAAGATCCTGACCCAGGTCTTTTCTCTAACATTTGCCTTAAGAATCAGTTCCCGGGTTTCAGGTTCGGGGCTGGTTTCAGGCTCATAGGCTAACAACGGTCCTGCTGAAAATGATGTTGCCGCCTTTTCCTCCAAGGGGTTGTTGGGAGGCTTAACGTCAACAAGTTCAGGAGACGGCCCCGGTGCAGAAGCCGCTCGGATTAAAGCCTTCTCCGTCCGGGGTGCCTGTTCCACCGATTCAGAGACCTGGCCCGATACAGGTTCTTTCTGCTTCTTCAAAGGCAGTTCTTGGGTTTCGCGGAAAGTTTCCTGAACAGGCTCTGAATTCACCATGCCGCTGTCAACTGAATGAATTGCCTGAGAGCGCTCCGAGACGCCCTTTCCAGGTAGATACTCCTTCCACAAAAAATAGGCTAATGCCATTGTAAGTAATAGAAGGATCAACACAACCGAGAGAGTTTTCCTACTCCCCACAGGCTCTCCAAGAGGCTTGGGAGTTGTAGATTCAATGGGGGCAGTCTTCTGATAAAGTGCTACAATCTCCCCCTCATCCAATCCCACAGCATGGGCGTAAGAACGGACAAATCCCTTCACAAAAATCGGCGAAGGGAGACTGGGCCAGTCTTCGCTTTCCAAGGCCTGAAGGATGTGAGGCTGGATCCTGGTCATTTCAGAGACCTGACCAAAATCGAGCCCTTTTCTTTGCCTTTCATCCTTCAAAAGGGCCCCTACACCACTTTCCACAATTGACCCTGTTTCTCCGTCCTCCACATCTGGTCTCCGTCCCGGGCTATGCTCCGAAAGAGTGTCTGACTCGAAGGCAAAGGCCTTTTGATCGGTAGGATGCTGATATTCAAGGGGGTTCATATTTGACCGGTTTTAAAAAATGATTTTTGTATATGCCTTTTCTCTTAAACCTTTGATCCAGGAGGAATATCTTTTGTCTATTTCCTCCTTGTAAAGAATTTCAAAAATGGCATCTCTTACCTCTTCAAAAGGCTTCACTCCGCTGTCCTGCTTTTCAAGAAGCTTAACAATCTGTATCCCGGCCTGTCTTATGATCGGCCTGGTAACGTCTCCCGTTGACATGCCTTTTAGAACTTTCAGAAGATCCGGATCAAGCTGGGCCGTCTTGAACAACCCCAGATCCCCGCCCTCTTCGGCGCCGGGGCCTTGAGAGAACTTCCTGGCCATTTCACCGAAATCCTCACCTTTTTTCAGTCTGAAGACGATCTCTTCGGCTTTCCGTAAAAGAGCAACAGTTTCTTCTTGATCTGACGGGTCTTCCTGCTTCAGAAAAATGGTTGCAAGATGCACTTTTGCTATGATGCTGAATTTATCCTTGTTTTTGCTGTAATAGTCTTTGATCTCTTCCTCTCTTATGACTATCTTCGACTTTACTTCGTAATTGATAAGTCTGTTCCGTTCCAGTTGCTTTTTGATTTCTTCCCGGTACGACTCAAGACTCACTTCTTGCTTTTTTAGTCTGGCAATCAGGTCTTCCTGGGTAAACTGGTTACTTTCCTTTATCCTTTCAATAGCTTCATCAATCTCCCCGGGTGTAACCTCGATTCCCATTTCCCGGATTTTCTCGAAGGCAATTTTTTCATCGACCAGAAGATCTAAAACCTTGCGCCGGGTTTCTATATATTTTTTTTCATCTTTCATTTTAAGCTCACCTGAATCATAACCGGTAAGCTCTTTGATCTTGTTATCCAGTTCGTAGAGTGTGATCACATCGTTATTCACCTGTGCCACCACCCTGTTGCATATTTCAGCCAATACTGCGGGATGAAATATCAGGGCCAGAACCGCCGTCCAAATGATTATGGAGAAAATCTTAAACCCTTGCATTCAATTCAATTCCAGTTTATTCAACAGTTCCTGATTAATCCTGACTTCAAAATGAGTCCCCAGGTTTTCTATCCATTTCTTAAGGAATATTTCACGTTTTTGGTGAAGAAGCCTTGTTTCTATTTGCTGAATGACATCCGGGAGTTCTTTCACAGTATCGGGTCGAATGGAAAGCACTCTAAAAATATGGTATCCATAAGGCGTCTCCACAACCGGACTCAGTTTACCCTGCGGCATCGAAAAAAGCACCTTTCCCATTGACTCTTCCAGATGGTCACGGGCAATCCAGCCGACCTCACCGCCATTGTCAGCCTCAGGCGCTATTGAATATTCACGGGCCAGTTCGCTCATGTCTTCCCCTGTTTGTATTCGTTTGAGGAGACTTGCGGCCTCTCCTTTGGTCCTGGTAACAATTTGTCTGAATCTTACCATCCGGGGACACCTGAATTCATCAGGATTATTTTCAAAATACTGCTCAATCTCCCTGCAGGTCGGCGGGACAATATTTTCTGAAACCTGCTCTAAAATTCTGTTTACAAGGAGTTGCTCTCCGAATTGATCTTTCCACTGATCAAAATCCACATATTCCCGAAGTAACGCTTCCCTAAAGGCATCTTCCCCATATTCCCGCCTGATGTCATTCAAGGCACTTTGCAGTTCCCTTTCCGGGATAGCAATGCCCTTTTCCTTGCCATATTCCATGATCAGATAATGGCATATCAACTGTTCAGCAAGCTGGTCCCGATACTGGTCCTGGTGCTTCTCCAGCACATTCATTCCGGCACTCAGGCATTCCATATCCTTCTTTAGCTCATCAGCGGTGATTTGCCTGGAGCCAACAACGATGACTACACTCTTCTCTTCCTGCTCAACAAGACCGCAGCCAAGAAAGAAAAATACTGCTGTGCTGAAAATGAAAATAAAACCGCAGTTCGCAAAAGGGATTCGGGTCTTGTTAATAATGCAGGGAATCATCAATAATCAATCCTGAATCTTTCAGAATAGCAGCAATAGCCTTAAATGCAAATATATTTTTCCCCACAGCAATTCTAATTGCCACTAAAACACCCTCTCATAGATATCGTCTACATGTTTCATGTGATAGTCCAGGTCAAATACTTCTTCGATCTCTGTCTTACTCAAATATCCGTCAATCTCTTGATCTT
>JAUUWD010000295.1 GCA_030589225.1 Desulfobacteraceae bacterium
GACTCTCTCAAATATCGTTTTTTTCATACTTGTACATAAGTAAAAATCAAATTCGCTAGGAAACAAGTGATTCTTGCCATATTCTTTCCGTATCGACAAGCACAAATAACTTTACTTATTATTTAAGATTTATCCCGCCCGCCCCGTTGAACCGGGGACCCTCCGGGTGTTCAACTGGGGTTAAACATTCTTGCTTTTATTTAACTGGGATGTGACCCTTTTGTTTTAATCAAATAGCCCTGAATGCTCCCCATACCCCTCCTTTTCCAAAGCTTCTTTGGGGATGAAGCGCAGGGAGGCGGAATTTATACAGTACCTCAGACCAGTGGGCTTGGGTCCATCCGGAAACACGTGGCCCAGATGAGAGTCCGCATGTTTGCTTCGGACCTCGGTGCGCACCACAAAAAAGTTTCTGTCCTCTTTCTCCACGATGTTATCCGGCTCAAGGGGCCTTGTGAAACTGGGCCATCCGGTTCCTGAGTCAAACTTATCAAGCGAGCTGAACAGAGGCTCAGCCGAAACGACATCAACGTATATGCCTGCTTTTTTGTTATCCCAGTATTCATTGTTGAACGGCGGTTCCGTGCCATTTTTCTGAGTAACCTTATACTGCATCGGCGTCAATTTTTGCCGCAGCCCCTCGTGGCTAAGCTTTGAATATCTCTTGTCCTCTGAATGCTGTGCCGTTGCTTTCATGGAATCACTCCATACATTTTTCAGAAATTGATCCCTGCCTGAATGGAACCTGTAGTACTTGTAGCGGATCGGATTCTTCTTGTAGTAGTCCTGATGATAGTCTTCGGCCCTGTAAAATGCTGAAAACCTGTCAATCTCTGTAACTACAGGTTTCTCAAACCGTCCCGATTTAGTCAGTTCGCCTCTGGATTCCTCTGCCAGCCGCTTCTGCTCGTCGTTGTGATAAAAAATGGCTGTTCGGTACTGCGACCCTCGATCAGCGAACTGTCCAGCAGCGTCGGTGGGGTTTACATGCCTCCAGAAAACATCCAGCAAATCTTTATAGGTAATCCTTGTTGGGTCATAGAGCACCTGCACCGCTTCAAGGTGACCGGTCCCACCGGATGATACTTCCTCATAGATCGGGTTTTCCTTATGACCACCGGTGTATCCGGATATGACCTCAACCACGCCGTCGACCTTTTCAAAGTCTGATTCGGTGCACCAAAAACAGCCGCCTGCAAATGTGGCCGTTTCCAAGTTGTTACTCTGTTCATTCATCGTATCGCTCGCTGTAGTTTCAGAGTATTGGGGATTTTGACATCCAACTATAACTAATAGAACCAATATGTTTAAAATAATGGTTTTCATCGCAACCACCAGATTTAGGCCATTCTTAAAACAGGAATTCCCGTTGACGAGAGTAAGGTCGCACGCGAAACTAAATCAAACAGTAATGTAGTTTAATCCAAGATTCATCGCACCTTTTTCTTTTAATCATCATCTTGGAAAAGTCAAAAAATCTGACCGGCCCACTTCGCCGAAACCTCAAGAGGAGGCATACGTTCTAAATCGGGATCGGGGATTTTGAAGTATGCAATATTTATGGTGGGAATGAGAGGATTTTCGAAAGGTCAAAACCATAAGACCCTGATCAACTAACACTTTCAGTACGGTTACTGTTACCTGCTATGGCTTATATGGTCGAAATCCGATCCAAAACTACCAACTTACCAACACTTGCAACCCGTCCAAATCATTTGCGTCTTTGACAAGATTGCTTCGTACCTTGGTTTATTAGAATCAGTTTTAAGAGTGGTTGTCAATAGTGGAAGGGTGGCCATGAATATTCTGGTGTGGAGGGGATTGGGGCAAAAGCAAAGATTTGCCCCGGCTCACTTCATAAACTTAGTTTTTTAAGAGCGTCGCCCCTTTCAGTTGGGGTGTCAATACTTATTATTTAAGATTTATCCCGCCCGCCCCGTTGAACCGGGGACCCTCCGGGTGTTCAACTGGGGTTAAACGTTCTTGCTTTTATTTAACTGGGATGTGGTCATATTGTTTTGTATTGGTGCTGCAGAGTGAAACATCAAGAAAAAGCAACTTAGCAATTCAGCCTAATTCTGGATTCATTATTTGTCATATTTTCTCTTGTTGCTGTTCTCAAACAATAACCCTATTTTCAGCTCCCTTTGTGTTTGCTTTTCCAGTATTCGTACATCAAGGAGAGCAATTGGGCGGTTTCGTCGAGCCGGTTGTAGATCCGTATTCCGCGTTCATTGAGGTCATAGACGACCTGGCTTTCCCATGGGGTAAAGATGCTGCCTATCAAAACAGGAAGACCGGTTTCCCTTTCCAGGTCATTGAATCCTTGTATCACCCGCTTGTTGATATCCAGAAATAGCCTAAGCTTGGTCGGGGCATCTTTTCCGAGCATTCCCGGCCTACCCATGCCGTGAAGAATTAAGGCGTCTACTTCACCTGAAGAGAGGATCTCACGACCCAAGGCAATCAGGGTATCCGCCTCAAAAAATAGCCCGGAAGCCCCGATATCAACCGGATTTCTTGTTGATGCCCTGGAGGGCATGCCGAGGGATCTCAGGGACTGTTGCACCTTTGAACTGAGCTCCGGTACGATGAGTCCCTCTTCCTCCAGGGAGTCGGATAGGGCCACTCCCCAGGAACCTCCCATTGTCACGATGGCGACCCTTGTGTCACGCATGGGCGGCCGCTCAATGAGGGCATGACCAAGGGGAAGCAGCATTTCCATGGAGGGCGATATGATGATCCCGGCCTGGCGAAACAGGCCCTGATACATGTCCTTTGCCCCGGCAAGAGCGCCAGTATGACTCTGGGCCGCACGGGCTGCCCCGGGAGTTCTACCTGCCTTGTAAACTACAACAGGCTTGGTCTTGGATACCGCAGGGGCGACCTGGCTGAAGCGTCTTCCATCTCGGATGGCTTCAATGTACATGATGATGGCTTGCACATCAGGGTCCTTTCCGAAGTGTTCCAGGAAATCCGTGGCCGTCAGATCACACTCGTTGCCCGTATGGATGAACTTCCCTACACTCATTCCCCTGGAATATCCGGAGGCAAGAAGATCGAAAAAGGCGTAGCCCCCTTGGCACACGGCAGCAAGGGGGTTGGCCAGTAGATGCTCCGCCGGTGAGGAAGATGCATTGAATCCAGCATGGAGGTTAAATGTCCCGCTTACGTTTGGGCCGAGCAGGCGCATCCCAAAGGAGCGAGCCAGGCGGACAAGGGCCTTTTCTCTATCCTTACCGCTTTGAGAAGTCTCTCCAAAGCCTGCCGTGATAATGGTAAGCCCCTTGATCTGCTTCTGACCGCAGGCTTCGACCGCCTTTTCCACTGAATGTTCCGGGATCGTGAGGATTGCCAGATCGATCGGTTCGTTAACCTCTGCCACATCCCTGAATGTA
>JAUUWD010000267.1 GCA_030589225.1 Desulfobacteraceae bacterium
CAGCTCGTCGTCCCCATGGCCCATACAGTCATTGGCTACCATGACCATTATTTTATTTTGTCCGGTTTCAGGTTTTTCAGCCACAGGCGCATCAGAAACAACACCACCTTCCATCCTGCCGATGACATGAAAGTCGTGTCCCTCCTCCTGCACGGTAACTTCGAAGTTCTGGGATTTCAGAAAGCGGGTTACGTTTTGTTTTGACGCCTCGTTATCAACCGTGACTTTGATAATTCCCGGATGTTCCTTTTCTATTGCGTCCTTTGTCTGTAATACCGGGGCAGGGCAGGCAAGTCCCCGGCAATCAAGTTCCTTTTTCATTGCATTTTCCTTTCTACTTTCTCACCGCCGAGACACAGAGGGCACTGAGTTCAATGATTTTCCCTTTGCCCTTGAGAGGAGGGCAAAGGGAAAACGTTCAGCAATTTGGATGAATTCGGAGATTTCTTCATGCCAATCTGCTTGCATTCAAAGAGGGACGTTCCGGTATCCTCGATATCCCAAAGGATTGCGTTTTTCTGCTTTTCGCCCTCTCAGCGAAAGGCAGAAAGAAAATGGGCAAATCTCGGCGACCTTTGCGACTCTGCGGTGAATTAAATTGCTAAATTACTCTCCCAATATGCTATGTAACAACAATCCTTTCTTTTAGTTCGGTCGCAACATCTCCTATAATGGCCGCACTATCCATCCCTTTTTCCTTTAGCTTCTCGAGAAGCTCATCAGCGTTTTCCCTATCCAAGCAGATAAGCAAACCCCCGGACGTCTGAGGGTCAAAGAGAACATCTTGAACAAGGCTGTCCACAGAAGGGGCGAAATCCACCATGCATTCACGGAATTCCCGGTTTTTGTATGTTCCAGCAGGTACCAGACCCATTCCAGCGTATTCCAGGGTCTCAGGAATAATGGGTATGGTCTTGCTTGTGAGCTTAATGCTGAATCCTGTATCTATTATCATTTCAGCAATGTGACCCAACAGACCAAAGCCGGTAATGTCTGTGCACGCATGGACCGGGTAGCCTTCCATAATTTCGGCTGCATCCCTGTTAAGAGTGGCCATGAGGCGGGTGACAGTATCTGTGATTTCTTTGGAGGCAAGCCCACCTTTTATGGCGGTGTTAATGATGCCGGTTCCCAACGGCTTGGTCAGTATCAGACGATCTCCTATTTTGAGGTCCTTCTTGGTGAGGATGCGATCCGGATGAATGAACCCTGTCACAGACAAGCCGTATTTCAGTTCTTTGTCTTCCACACTGTGCCCGCCGAGCAGAACCACACCAGCCTCTTTCATCTTATCCAAACCGCCCTGTATGATCTGACGGAGGACGGATATATCCATATCTTTAATAGGAAAGGCGACAAGGTTCATGGCCGTTTTGGGAACGCCGCCCATGGCATAGACATCGCTCAGGGCATTGGCCGCGGCGATCTGGCCGAACCAGTATGGATCATCCACTATGGGCGTAAAAAAATCCACGGTCTGGATGATGGCGAGATCATCAGTGACCTTGTAAACGCCCGCATCATCCGCCCGGTCCAGCCCTACAAGTACATTTGAATCCGTGGGAAATTCCAGTCCAAAAAGTGCCTTATCCAGGTCCCCTGGAGGTAATTTTGAGGCTCAGCCTGAACCTGCAACGGTTTCTGTGAGACGAAGCGCTTTGGGGTCGGTCATGGTCTCTCTCCTCAATTATAGGAGCCAATTTCAAAACGTCCCCTTTTGCCCAATATCTGCGTCAGGCTCAAATTCTAATCCTCGAAATACTCAATGTATTCCTGTGGTTAAAATTTTCGCTTTCCTTGATCTTGAACAAAATTGAACATTTTGAAACTGCCTCATAGGCCTGCAGCGGCCTCAAGGTCGGTTAAAAGTTTTTTCAGGTCCAGGCTATACTTTGTCGCAACATTTCTCAGGGGTTCGAAGAGTGCCTGGCAGCAGATGCATTCACCTGCCCGTTCATCGTATTGTTTAAAAACGGCTTCGGTTTCCCTGTACTTAGAAATGACGTCCAGGACGGTCATCTCCGGATGGATAAAATTTTCTCTATCAGGCAAAGGTTTTCTCACGGATTCCTCCATTCTCATTGAGAATCTCTTCCAGCGCCTTGGGTATATGCTGAATGATCTCCATTACCTGGGTGGCAGGTGTGGGCTTTGCATAATGCCCGGCCAGACGATTTACTCTGGCGGCAACGATTGCGGCCTCTTTAACCCCGATACCTGCTTCAATTAAGGCCGCTATAATACCAGTCAGGGTATCGCCTGCACCGCCAATGGCTTCCATGGCCTCCTCCAAGGGGCTATCAATGGTGGCCTGAATTCCGTTGCAGTTTGCCACAAAATCCTTTTTTCCCTTGACCAGGAGATAGCGTGCGGCATTGCCATTTGTGTAAGCGCGGGAGATCAGTTTCGGTACCCGGTTTTCTTCATGTAAAATGAACCCCCTGGTGTAAAAGGGGTGCGGTGCCTCTTCGTCTGCCAAAAAGGCCAGTTCGCCCGCGTCAGGAGTGAAAAGATCATATTCAGAAGACTGCCCGCTCATTTTTGCAGCATACATGAAACCTGCATCTGCAATCAAGACCGGCCGCTTCGCCATCTCTTCCACGGCAAACAGGACCCGATTGTGCCAGTCTACATCCGGTTGAAGGTAATGAAACGTAATGGCGTTTAAACCTGACCCCGACTTTGATTGGGGATCGCATTTCCCCAGATTCCGGGTCAGATATTCATAGAGACGCCGACTCCCATCTCCCCGGCCTATGTCCCCCACAACATACCCAAAGGGAGCAGGTTGATCAAGCACTTCGCACGTCTTGATAGCAGCAGCTAACAGGGCAGGGGTTCCCCGGTTTACGGGAACGCTTTTTCCTTCAATACGTATCACACCATTTACCAGAAGGACCTCCCCGACCGCAAGAGGAAAGTCCTGATCAGGAACGGTCCCTACTATAGCGAACATTTGCGTACTGTCTCCTCATAGGCCAACTGAAGTGCATAACCACAAAGAGTATGACCGATTTCCCGCGGGCTCGGTGCTTCGGACAGGGATTTTCCGACCATCTCTTGAGCCAGATAGGGAACATCCGGGCAACCGCCCCCTGAAATATTTACGATCTTCATTGTCTCCTTATCAACGGTCAATTTCATATTTGCTGCCCGGATCATCACGTACTTGCCGAAGTCCTTATTCTGGAAGAGATTTACGGGTTGCAGCAGGGGGCTGCTGACCGGGACCATTTCCAGGGGTTGAACCCCTGCTTTCTCGAGCGTCCTCAGGATATTAAGCTCCTCGATCAGGGGAATCTCGATCACCAGGTCACACCCGCTTCGTATCTCAGGCGGCGGCCCCATAACCCGGATCTTCCATCCCTCTTCATCAAGAACGCTTTCGGCACGGATCACCTCACTGGTGTTTTCAAATACCAGGATTCCACGGTCGCTGTTCTGTCTGCCTGAGGAAGCTTTCGATTCCTTGCGTTTGAAAATATTCAAGAAAGACATGGTTAATCCTTTGTACAGACCACGTTAAGTGGTTGAGTTGTTAAGCGGTTAAGTTGTTGTTATTATTTGAATCCATATTGTTTGCCTAAAAATTGGACACTTGATACGATTGAAGATCTAATCCCGCCTGAGGCGGACTTATTCTCCAACTCAACGACTCAACGACTCAACTATTTGACAATCTCTTTTGTAAATATAACCCGGTATCCCTCACCCTCTTCTTGAACGTCTTTCACC
>JAUUWD010000024.1 GCA_030589225.1 Desulfobacteraceae bacterium
CTCTGCAGGAGAAAGAGTTCCAACACGGACTCTCAACTTGTTTGGAGACAAAAAACGAAACCTCTGAGGTTCATTATTCACCAGCTCCACCAGCCTTTTGGGTTCCCTCTTACGATCCGGCGAAATGGTTACTGCAAGCCAATCACTTCCCACATCCAGCCTACTGATGCCGGTATTTTTTAAAAGCAGCCGCAAAGACATTAAAGAAAGAAGATTACGCACCTCCTGTGGTGGAGGGCCGAAACGATCACGAATTTCTTCGGACATGGTTTCCAGTTCAGTTTTTTGGCTAAGATTTGACAACCTGCGATATAAATTGAGCCTCACGTCTGTGTCCATCACATAATCTCCCGGCAAGTAAGCGGGCATATCCACATTGATTTCCGGGTTAATATCTTCCTGCCATTCATCGCCTTTGAGTTCAGCGGTGGCGCGCTCAATTAATTTTAAATAGAGTTCATAACCGACTGCTGAGATATGCCCTGCCTGCGCAAAACCCAGGACATTGCCACCGCCCCTGATCTTCAGGTCATGCATGGCAAGGTGAAGCCCCGCACCGAGGTGGGAAAAGTCCATAAGGGCCTTCAACCGTTTTTCTGCATCTCTCGTCAGGACAGAGCCCCTTGAGATTAGTAAATAGGCATAGGCCTTTTCTTTGGATCTTCCGACCCTGCCCCTTAATTGATATATCTGGGCCAAACCGAGACGGTCAACCTCATTGATGAGAATGGTATTGGCCGATGGAATATCAAGGCCTGATTCTATGATGGTCGTGCACACCAGCACATCTATCTCCTTATTGATAAAGCGCATCATGGTGCTTTCCAGTTCTCTTGCCGTCATCTGGCCATGGCCAATGGCAACGCGGGCTTCAGGAATAAGCTTACTTAACCGGTCTGCCATGTAATCAATGGTCTGCACTTTATTGTGGACAAAAAAAACCTGCCCTTTTCTTTCCAATTCAAAGCGCAAGCTACGGGCAATGAGTGCTTCATCATATGGGGAAAGATATGTCTCGATGGCAAGCCTGTCTTCAGGAGGCGTTTCAATAATGCTCAGGTCTCGAACACCCATCATGGACATCTGGAAAGTCCTCGGGATAGGAGTTGCAGTTAAGGCCAAGACATCCACCATGGCCCGATACTTTTTCAACGCCTCTTTTTGCTTCACACCAAATCGCTGCTCTTCGTCAATGATAAGGAGCCCCAGGGACCTGAATTTGACATCTTTTTGAAATATCCGGTGGGTTCCAATCAAAATGTCAATCGCTCCGATTCCGAGATTTTTCAAGATCTCGGACTGCTGCGCCCTGGTCTTGAACCTACTAAGGAGTCCAACACGGATTGAGTAAGGATCCATCCTTTTCTTGAACGTCCCGTAGTGCTGCTCCGCCAGGACCGTGGTCGGGACAAGAACGGCAACCTGCTTTGCATCCGATACTGCTTTGAATGCAGCCCGTATAGCTACCTCGGTTTTTCCAAACCCAACATCCCCGCATATCAGACGATCCATGGGCTGCTCAGCCACCATATCCTCCAGTACATCTTCAATGGCCTTTATCTGATCGTTTGTTTCCTCATGCTCAAAGGTAGCTTCGAATTCACGGTAATGATGGTCCGGCAAAGAAAAGGCGTACCCTTTTCTGTATTTTCTCAAGGCGTACAGGTCTATGAGCTGTTTTGCGATCCTTTTGACGGATTTCTTTGCCTTTTGTTTGGCAATACTCCAGGAATGGCCCCCCAGACGGTCCAGTTTTGGATGTGCTTGATCCGCTCCAGCATATTTTTGCAATATGTTTATGCGATCAGCCGGTATGTAAAGCCTGTCATTGTGGGCATATTCGATCAGCACGTAATCGTTGACCCTATACTCTATTTCCATGTTTGAAAGACCGCCGTAGCGACCTATGCCGTGTTCCTCATGAACAACATAATCCCCGGCCTTGAGCTGGCTAAAACTTGACCAGTTCAATGCATTTTCGCGTGCTTTTCGTTTGCGTATGGACCGGCCCTTCTTTGACCCAAAGATTTCATCTTCGCTGACCACATAAAGGCCCATGTCCGGCCAGGTGAAACCCTTTGAAAGTCGACCCAGGCAGATGCTTAGCCCGGCCCCATCCGGTATCTCAGCCCAATTTTGTGCCACATGCTCCACTGGCACGTCATAGTTTCCCAGAATTTCTTTTAAGCGATTTGCCTGTTGTTCTGTTCGGCTCACAAGGACAACCCTGCTGTGGGATTCGAGCCATTTGGATATTTTTTGGGCCAGGGGTGCCATGGAAACCCTGCCTCTACCTGCAAGCCGAACTTCCAGATCGTCATCAAGCTGGAATTGCCCTTTAACGTGGATTGCCTGCCGCCGGGCTACGCTTTCACCTATATCCAGTTCACTGAATTCAACTCGCTGACGATTTTCATAATGTTGAACTATTTCCTGGAAGGGGACCAGAATGTCTTCAATTTCGGGAAAAGGGGCTACTTTCTGGGCTGCTTCTTTGCGAAATTTCTCCACATCCCCCTGAAACCGCTTTTTCATCTTTTCCCATTTGCTTTCCCCCCTGTGTGAATCAAAAAGGACAATCAGTCCATGTTGAGGAAGATAGTTAAATAGCGTATCAAGGCAGGGATAAAAGTGATTGAGCCAGGCCTCCTGCCCGGGAAAGCCCATCCCCCCTTCAAAGCGGTTGGGAAGCCTGCCCATGGACCGGGCCCTTTTAATATTTTCCTTGTCCATGATGATTTCATTGGCAGGGAGAAGAATCATTTCTTTTAGATAATTCTGTGACCTTTGACTCAACGGATCAAATTGACGGATGGATTCCAGGCGATCTCCCCAAAACTCCAGGCGAATCGGCAACGGATAAAGAGGTGAAAACAGATCGATTACACCACCCCGGACAGAATAATCCCCCCTTTCTTCCACCAGTGATGTTCGCTGATACCCACCTATTTCGAGTCTTTGGATAAGAAGGTCCCGCTCTACCTCCTCTTCCACCTCCAAATACTCAATAAACCTGACAAGCGCCTCCTTTGGCAAAATCCTGAAAAATATCGCATCAAGGGAGGTAACGACCACCGGATTGCCCTCAGACATGAGAGCATACAAGGCTTGAAGACGCCGGGTCGACACTTCTCTATGAGGGCTGAGTCCTGTAAGAGGCGTCACGTCGTATGGAGGAAAGTCCAGGAGCCGCATACTTCCAGCCGTATCTTCTATGTCCGGGGTTGACATAAAAAACTGGAGTTCTTTATTTAACCTTTCTGCCTCTTTTCGGTCGGGAAGGATAACTAAGGAGGGCGCTTTGATATCCGCCAGGAATTGGGCAAAATAATAGGACTGTGCGGAGCCGGAAAGGCCTGTCACCCTTACTGCGCTCACGCCCTCTTCTATCCAGTTTTTGAGTCTGGGAAGATTATCAGGTTCTTTCATGATGAATTCGGAATTCGGAATTCGGATAAAGCATGCGTCAATTCCTCCTTCCGGTTTTCACATGACACCCCCTTCCATAAAGGACAGGGTCATGCGATCGGTATCAAGCTCGGCCTTGAGACCGAGCGGAAGGGCCAGGTTTTTTTGTCCGTGTCCAACGATAAGGCCGGTTGCAAGAGGGATGTTCAAATCCGATACTATATCCATCAATAACCCGTTAATAGCTGCTGTGTCCCCGCACTCTTCAAATTGGCCGGTAATCAAGCCAGCAAGGTGCTTTAAATGCCCGGAGAGACCCAGATAAACCAACATCCGGTCTAATCGATAGATGGGCTCCCCTCTTTCTTCAATAAACAGGATACACCCGTCAAGAGAAGGCAGAAAAGGGGTTCCGACAAGATGACAGATCAGGCTCAAGTTACCCCCAATCAAGGGCCCTTTGGCCCTGCCAGGTATAAGCGCAGCCTTCTCTGTCATACTCAATTCCAGGGATTTGGCGGAAGACAGAAGCCGAAGCAGGCTGTCCCAGTTTCTGCCGCTGTTGTAGGAGAGGTCCCGGACCATCGGGCCATGAAAGGTGATCAGGCCGGTCTTTTCATAAATTGCCATAAAAAGTGCTGTGATGTCGCTGTACCCCACAATGATCTTCGGGTTTTCCTTGATTAGGTCATAGTGGATCTTATCAAGGAGCCTCAGGCTCCCGTAACCACCTCTGGCACAAAAAATGGCCTTTACCTCCGGGTCCAGGAACATATCATGGAGGTCTTTGAGGCGAACTTCATCGTCCCCTGCCAGGTAACCTATATTGTTGTACACATGAGGTGCGAGATAAACCTTAAAGCCTGAAGACTTCAGCATTCTCAGACCGGGCTGAAGATCCGACTCACTGACAGGGCCTGCAGGAGATATGACACCGATCCGGTCCCCCTGCCTGAGTCTTGGCGGTTTTATGACATATTTACGTAACATTTCAAAAAGTTCGGGTATAATCTCATTTCCTGGGGGTACTATTGATTCTTGTTAAAAATAATCATCAACCCATCGAGGGTTAAAAACTCTTCAACATGGTCGATTGTTTTGGAGACATCACAGATAAGCGGTGCAAGCCCACCGGTGGCTACCACTGTCAGGTCCTGCCCGACCTCTTCCTTCATTCTGTTGACGATACCGTCTACAAGGCCGGCATACCCGTATACAATACCAACGTTCATGCTGCTGATTGTATTCTTTCCTATTACGTTTTTTGGCAGTGCAAATATCTCAACTCTCGGAAGCTTAGATGCCTTTTGAAAGAGCGCTTCGCAGGAGATAATAACGCCAGGTGCAATTGCCCCACCCATATAGGCACCTTCCTGGGAAATGTAATCAAAAGTAGTTGCTGTGCCGAAATCCACAGCTATCAGGGCTGTATGGTATTTTTCATATGCACCCACCGCGTTGACAATGCGATCTGCACCCACTTCTTTAGGATTATCGATGTGGATAGGCATTCCCGTGTTCAGGTCGTGGCCCACAACCATGGGATCGATTTTAAAATATAGCCGGGAAAATTCCTCAAAGGTGTTCAGCAAAGGCGGCACAACACAGGAAATAATTATGTCCTTGATATCCTCCAATCTTGCACCGGCAGATTGGAAAAGGTTTGTCACAAGGATGCCAAGCTCATCCGGCGTAACTTCCTTTTCTGTCCTGATCCTCCAGTGGTAAAGAATTCGATTCATCTCAGTCACACCCAGGACAATATTCGTATTACCTATATCAATACAAAAGAGCATATCTACCTCTCTCAAGTTGGCCCGCTTCGCTCATCCCCGCTGAAACAGCGGGAGAATAATGGGAGATATTGCATAGGGCAAAGAGCATAAGGCAACGCGAAAAAACTGCATGCGCTATGCACGTTACAGGTTAAGATCTTTTAAACCCGCAACACGTAACTCGCAACCCCTATTAAACCCGTCCCCTCCTTATGGCTTCTATCATCCTGACTGTCTCCACAGCCTTTCTCACATTATGCACCCTTACTATGTGAGCACCATTTATCACCCCATAAGCTATAGTGGCCATGGTGCCTGTATCCCTCTCGCAGGCTTCCTTTCCCAGGATATGGCCTATGAATGCCTTATTTGATGTTCCCAATAAAACGGGCCGTTCAAGGGCCTCAAATCGGGATAACTCTTTGATGATCTTGAGGTTGTGATCAAATGTCTTTCCAAACCCGATCCCAGGGTCCACAATAATCAAATCTCTTTTGATTCCGGCGCTTACAGACCGCTCTATTGCATCCTCAAGAAAATCGAAAATCTCTGGGATAAGATCCCCGTAGGTGGGGTTTTCCTGCATGTCTTCAGGCATGCCCTTCATGTGCATGAGGATCACAGGAACCCCTGCCTCAGCGGCAATTGAAGCCATATCAGGATCAAATCTCAATGCACTGATATCATTGATCATCGATGCCCCGGCCTTCAAGGCCTCCTGCGCCACCTCACCCCTACAGGTATCTATACTGATGGGAATGGCAAGCTTTTTCTTGAGGCCCTCTATAACTGGGACTACTCGATCCAGTTCTTCGCTAACGGTGATCTTTCGGGAATAAGGTCTTGTTGATTCGCCACCCACATCGATAATGTCGGCCCCCTCCCGGGCCATTGTGATACCACGCTCGACAGCCTTATTTGACTCAAGGTATTGGCCCCCGTCTGAAAAGGAATCCGGGGTAACATTCAGGGTGCCCATGACACAGGTTTTCAGATCCAGGTCCAGAACATTATCCGACCAGTTCAGTATGAATCCCATTTTTCATTTTTCCTTTTTTTCCAGTGCAGGTTCCTCCTTAATGTCCATTATTTCGTCAATGGCCTTACGGTCCAGCGTCTCCTTCTCAAGGAGGGCCTCGGCCATTGTGTGCAACGTATCTACGTTATCCTTTATGAGTTTGCTGGCTTTCTCGTAAGCACTATTGACAATATTTCTTACTTCGTCATCAATTTTCTGCGCTGTTAACTCGCTATAGTCCCTGTGCTGAGAGATCTCCCTGCCCAAAAAAATCTGTTCCTCGCCCTTGCCAAAAGCAAGGGGGCCCAGATCCTCATTCATACCGTAATCGCAGACCATTTTGCGGGCAAGGTCCGATGCCTTCTCAATATCGTTTCCTGCGCCAGTTGTTTGCATGTTGAGCACAATCTCCTCAGCGGCCCTGCCACCCATTAAAATCGCAATATTATTAAGCAGATAATCTTTTGGATAGGTATGCTTTTCATCCTCTGGAAGCTGCTGGGTAAGTCCCAGGGCACGGCCGCGTGGAATAATGGTCACCTTGTGAATAGGATCCGTGTTGGGAAGAAGTTTTGCCACCAATGTATGCCCCGATTCATGATACGCGGTGATCTTCTTTTCCTCGTCACTGATAATCATGCTCTTGCGTTCAGCGCCCATGAGCACCTTGTCCTTGGCATCTTCAAAGTCGACCATGTCCACACTGTCTTTACCGCGTCTTGCCGCCATAAGGGCTGCTTCATTAATCATATTCTCAATGTCAGCCCCGGTAAAGCCGGGGGTCCCTCTGGCAAGAATAGTAGCATCCACGTCCTTGGAAACCACCTTCTTCTTAAGATGAACCTTCACGATACCCTCTCTCCCCTTGAGATCCGGGATCGGCACCACCACCTGGCGATCGAATCGGCCAGGTCTCAGAAGCGCCGGATCAAGCACATCCGGTCTATTGGTCGCAGATATCAGTATAACGCCTTCGTTGGACTCGAACCCGTCCATCTCCACGAGGAGTTGGTTTAGTGTCTGTTCCCGTTCATCATGACCTCCGCCCAGGCCTGCGCCTCTGTGTCGTCCAACTGCATCTATTTCATCAATGAATATGATGCAGGGCGCATTTTTTTTACCCTGCACAAACAGGTCCCTTACCCTTGAGGCCCCCACTCCCACAAACATCTCCACAAATTCCGATCCGCTTATACTGAAAAATGGAACGTCAGCCTCCCCTGCTATGGCCCTCGCCAGAAGCGTTTTGCCCGTACCAGGGGATCCCACAAGGAGAACACCTTTAGGGATCCTCCCTCCAAGGCGTGTGAACTTCTTGGGATCACGAAGGAATTCAACAATTTCCTCCAGTTCCTCCTTGGCCTCCTCAATACCTGCCACATCCTCAAAAGTGACTTTCTCCTGAGAATCGGTCATAAGCTTGGCCCGGCTTTTTCCGAAGGACATTGCCTTCCCTCCCCCGGCCTGCATTTGACGCATGAAGAATATCCATACGCCGATTAGCAACAACATGGGAACCCAGGAAAGAAGTACTTGAAACCATGAGGAATCTTCCTGGGGTTTCACGGATATTTTAACCCCTTTGCTCCGCAGCAGTCCAATCATTTCAGGATCTTTTGGGGCGTAAGTTTTAAAAGGCCCCTGAGCAGACATGCCTGATATGTTGTCGCCCTGAATAGTGACGGTGCTAACACTTCCACTCTCCACCATGCTTAGAAAATCGCTGTAACCGACAGCTGCGCTGCTCCTGTCTGGCTGCTTGAAAATCTGAAACAGCATGACCATCATAAGACTGATGACCAGCCAGAGAGCAAGGTTTTTGTAAAATGGGTTCAATTTAGGATTACCTCCATACAACAAATTAATATTATTATTTAATTTAAACTGCCAGGGGCTAAAGCACCACCACAGGGGCCGTCCTCCCTGGCGCATTTTTACCTCACCACAAGACAAGCTTTTCTGCTTGATATTCATATATTATAATTACATTTTTTCAAGATTCCACAAAAATCTATCGTATCCCTTTCCATTTAATGCTCTTATTTTCGTAATATCTCAAAAAGTTCGGGTATAATCTCCTTTCCTTGGGGCAATGCAGGTCTCTTTTTTAAAGGTCACAAAGCCTTGCCTCATTTCATTGAACCGCGGATTTGCCTTTAACCCGCCTATATTTGTGGCGGGCAAGCCCCATAAGAGAGCCGTTTTCCCGCTTATCCGCGGGATTGCGGCCTTAAAAAAAGAGACCCGCATTGCCCCAATACCTTCCCGAACTTTTTGAGAAGTTACTGATAGTTTACGAACGGGATGTGCTCCGTACCCGCTATACATGGGTATTTGATTTTTTGCTGCACATTTAATATGTTGGGTGATATGAATGAAACATCTCAATAAGTCCGGACTTATTGAGAACTTGCTTGTGAATCAACAGTTTCGTTTTTTCATATTGGCAGTTTCTCTTACGTAACACGCAAGATAATTCGCTTCGTTTATCCCGCCATAACGGGATTGAATTTACGAGATGTTGAATTAGGAGGCATGGATGGGCCAATATAAATTTAGCGACGAGGACCTTAGGCAGATAAAAAATCACGGACTTACCATAAATGCACTCCAAAGGCACCTTGACCTGTTCAAGACGCCCCCACCTTACTTAAACCTGCTGGGTCCATGTACCCCTAATGACGGAATTAAAGTGATTGACCAGCACAAAACCCAAGAATTAATAAAAATTTACGAAATGGAAGCCCGAAAAGGCCGCTGCCTCAAGCTTGTTCCCGGGTCAGGGGCTGCCTCCCGGATGTTCAAAGCGCTCCTCAAGGCCCTTAACCGGGAAAAAGAAATCCTAAAGGAATCGATTGCCAGGGAAGCCCAGGCTGGGCATAAGGAAGCGCAGGAGCTTCTTGAGTTTATGAATGGCGCCAAAAAATTCGCATTTTCCAAAGACCTCAAATCCGTGATGTCAAAGAAAATACTTAATTTTGACATACTTTTGGAGAAAGGTCAATTTACCGATATTATCCGTTTTCTTGTAAGCGAGGTCGGCCTCAACTATGCTCACCGGCCAAAGGGCCTCCTTAAATTTCACGCGTATCCAGAAGGGAGTCGCACTGCCTTTGAAGAGCACCTGGTTGAGGCCGCCCAATACATAGCAGACCAGAGCGGACAGGGTCCTCTTCACTTTACTGTCTCCCAGGAACATCTAAAAGAATTCCAGAAGCTTCTAAAAAAAATGCAGTCCATTTATGAACAAAAATACCAGGTATCGTTCCATGTAACCTTTTCAGCTCAAAAGAAATCCACAGACATCCTTGCGGTGGACTTGGATAACCGGCCTTTTCGTGAGAAAGATGGCAGGCTTTTGTTTCGCCCGGGGGGTCATGGTGCCCTGATAGAAAACCTGAATGATCTTAAGGCAGATATTGTGTTTATAAAAAACATAGACAATGTGGCCTCTGACCGATTCAAACACGAAACGGCCAAGTGGAAAAAGATCCTGGGCGGGTATCTCATTGCTTTACAGAATCAGATATTCAGTTACGTGGAAAAACTATCGTCAAAAGCTGTAGAAAGAACCCTGATAGAACAGGTCGCAGACTTTATAAGGGATGACCTTTTACTGTCAATTCCTTCTTTTTCCAATAAAGCGTCTCCTGAAGAGAAAAAAGCTGTGCTTATGGAAAAACTCAATCGGCCCATAAGGGTATGCGGCATGGTTAGAAATGTGAGTGAACCGGGAGGAGGTCCCTTTTGGGTAAAATACCAGACCGGTGAAAAGTCTCTTCAGATTGTGGAAAAAGCCCAGATTGATCCCGATTCCAGAGAACAGCAGGCTATTTTGGCCGCTTCCACCCACTTCAATCCTGTGGATCTTGTGTGCGGCGTCCGTGACTGGCAGGGGAGGCCATTTGATCTTCGCCAATATGTGGACCCCAATGCGATTTTGATATCCAAAAAATCGAAAGCGGGAAAGGATCTGAAGGCCCTGGAACATCCGGGGCTCTGGAACGGGGCCATGTCCCGATGGGTTACCATCTTTGTGGAGGTTCCGGGCATCACCTTCAACCCTGTCAAGACTGTGAATGATCTGCTTCGAGAGCCGCATCAGCCGGCCTAAATGAATCGTTTTCTAAAGACCTATCGGAAACACTAATGAAAAAAGACATGACACAAAAACAGGAAACCACGGGTGTCCCCACCCGGTATTCTCACTGGTACACTGTGGTGGTGGTCCTTTTTGTAACCTGCCTGGTCACGGCCAATATCATGTCTGTAAAACTGATAA
>JAUUWD010000187.1 GCA_030589225.1 Desulfobacteraceae bacterium
ATGGCAGGCGGACCTGCCATGATGGCCCTGCCTGCCATATTAGTGAGTGACGCTTAAATAAATCGATTATTCCTGCGGTTTGCCCATAGCTTCCGCAAACATATCCATATCCCAGGTTTTCATATCGGCAATATCCTGGCGGAACTTGATAAAGTCAATAGTGTCTTTTCCGGTGATCTTCTTGGTATTGAAGGCCCCGAAGCCCAGGAAGGCCTCACCGCCCATGTTAGCGGCCAGCCAGTGCCTGTTATAGTTCTTGGAGTAATCCCAGAAGAATTTCTTTTTGGCACGAATGCTGTCGATGGACTTGATCAGGCATCCGGGAAAGAGATTGGCAAAGGTCCACACGATCTTGTCCACCTCTTTGTCCAGCAGTTCAAAGTCCGCATTGGCCTGATGTTCCTTGACAAAACCTCTCGCCTCTTTGCCCTCAGCACCTGTCTTGAACTCACCATAGACGATTTCACCATCCCCAACGTATTTGTCAGTGATGATCATGGGGTTTCGGACCCATTCTCCATCCACCTTAAGGACTGGGACAACCTTGCTGATGAGGGTCTTCATTTTCATCTTATAGGCTGACCACATCTCGCAGGATACGCAGTTCCACATGGCATCCTCCATGCCCAGAAACCATGGAAGAAAGTCTGATGAACCGCCATCCGGGGCAGAACCGTGCCTGGGCCCGGCCTGTCCAAAAATGGCAAGGTCAGATGAAATGGCGAGGTCACAGGCCATGCCGATTTCCTGACCTCCCGCCACTCTCATGCCATTCACCCGGCAAATGACGGGCTTTTTGCATGCGAGGATGGAATCCACCATGTGATTGAATAACTCCATGTACTGGCCGTATTCATCGGGTCTCAAGCTGTAAAATTCACTGTATTCCTTGGTATTGCCTCCGGTGCAAAAAGAATAGGGGCCGGTACCTGTAAATACGGCAGCCACAACGCTCCGGTCCAAGGAAACATTTTCAAATCCCGCGATTACACCCTTTACCATTTCTGTGGTGTAGGAATTGTACTGTTTGGGGTTGTTGAGGCGAATCCACGACACATAGAGCCCGTCTATTACATTTCCCTTTGGGTCTGTCAGGGGGCGCTTTTCATACACCACGCAGGGCGCCTCAGTGCCCCAGTGAACTTCGGTGTGTAACAAATGATCTTTCTTTTCATTGTCTCTCGGCATCCATTCTAAAGCCATAATTTTTTCCTCCTCAAATTTTAGTTAATTGTCGTTAAAAATCCGGTGTCAATACAATCCGTTTCATCGGGGGCGTCTTGTGGGCCTCGGCAAAGGTCTCTGCTATGGTACTCATGGCCCGGGTTTCTACAAATTCTTCCATGTTGATTTTCCCGCCCAAAACCATATCCAGGACAATGGGATAGTATTCAGGGAGGCATCCCCAGGTCCCAATGATTTCGGCATCAAAGGCCATGAGACGACCAATGGCATATTCTACCTTGGCCATTCCAAATCCCACGACGATCAGTTTTCCTGTAAAGCCGAGCAAGGCCAATCCTATTTCCTGTCCTCCCTTGGCACCTGTAACCTCAAATATCTTCCAACCGGTATTAGGGAGGCCATTTTCCTTGCAGTACCCTCTGAACTCCTTGGAGACCGTTCTTGCATCCTTGTCAGTAGAGTTGATGCAGAAATCGGCACCGAAGTTAAGCGCCCTTTCCAGTTTTTCCTTGTTGCGTGCGATTCCCACGACGGTCTTCGCACCCAGCGCCTTGGCGGTTTGTCCCATGTACTGGCCCACGCCGCCGGTGATACCTACCACCACCACGTTATCTCCCGGCTGTAAATCGGACCTCTTGGCCGCCTGGTATGGAGTTGTGGCCGCATCAGCTACAACGGCCAAATGGGAGAGTGGTATATCTCCCCTGTCTTTGACCTCACATAAATCAACGGCTGGGACTGGAATGTGACTTGAAAAACCACCATAAAGCCCCAGGCTGTTGCCGGGCATTTTCTGGGCAAGACACCTGTTGCCCCGACCGGTTTTACACAGGATACACTGCCTGCAAGGCATAACTGCTGGAATGATAACCTCCTTCCCAACCCACGCGTCATCACCGGCCACCACGGTTCCCGAGATCTCGTGACCGAGTGTCAGGGGGGGCTTTGAAACAGTAGGGACCCCATCGTAGAAATATCCCAGGTCTGTGTGGCATACACCACACCCGGCAATTTCGACCAGGACTTCGCCAGGCGCCAGTTCAGGCACTGGTATTTCTGTTTTCTCAAGCTTGCCGGGTGTTGTTTCCTTTGTTTCCTTGTTGAATGTTGTTGGTTGGACCATCTGCCACGTCTGTATTTTGTCTGGTATAGCTGCCATTTTTTCCTCCTTTATTCTGGTTAAATTGTTGAGTAGTTGAGCAGTCGAGTTGTCATTTGGGAGGTTGAGTATTTAGTTGTGATATTAAACCACTCAACTACTCAACCAATTGTCTACTCAACTGTCTTTCATATCATCCCATAACCCCCGTCCACACAAAGGAGTTGGCCGGTAATGTAGTTGCTTTCGTCCGAAGCCAGGAACGCGAAGGCAGGAGCGATATCGTCTGCTTCTGCAAAGCGTTTTAAAAGAATTCGGTTCATATAGATCTCTTTGAGCTTTTCGTCACTCCGTATTTTCTCCGTCATGTCCGTGGCCACAATACCCAGGGATATTACATTGGCACACACATTGTAGCGCGCAAGCTCTCGGGCAATGCTTTTTGTCATGCTGATGATGCCCCCTTTTGCTGCGCTGTAATTTATTTGTCCAACCGTTCCTACAATCCCGGCCACGGATGTCACATTTATGATTTTACCACTTTTCTGTTCCTTCATATGGAGGCCCGCAGCCTGAGCGCACAGAAAAGCACCTTTTAGATGGATATCCACCACTTGATCCCATTGATCCTCTGTCATTTTGATCATCATGGCAGGACGGGTAAACCCAGCATTGTTGACCAGGATGTCCAGACGGCCAAATGTGTCAATGGCTGAATTAACCAGATTCTCTACCTCTGCTTTTTGTGCTACATCGGCTTTTACGGCAATGGCCTTGCCTCCCATTGACTGAATGATCTCTACAACCTCGTTGGCTGCATTTTCGTTTGAGGTGTAGTTAACAACCACATTAGCCCCTTGTTTTGCCAAACCGAGGGCAACGGCCCTTCCTACACCGCGGCTGCTGCCGGTCACTAAAGCTATTTTGTCTTTAAGTTTCATAGGTTACACCTTTCATTATATCGCTGGGCGATTTTATTTTATCCCGCCAGAGGCGGTATAGAAATACTCAATAGGAGAACAAAAGTGGCTACATTATAGTTACAATATAGTTACATTGCAACTCTAAAAAATATTGTTTTTTGTGTCAAGTGAAATCGAAAAAAAAAGCGAATATGGTTCCAGGATAGTTTCCCGAGAGCTGAACTTAGGGGCTTCGCCCCAATTGGAATGTTGGAATCCCGCTAAAGCGGGACTGGAATAATGGGTTTTGTGGAATTGACGGAATGGGTTATTGGGAAAAATAACAGTTTTCGGTAGGCACTAATTATGATAAAAGGGCTGCGTTGGTTAAATGATTTTGAGAATCGGTGAACCCTTAAACGACATTTCTGGTTTTAAGAGATGAGAAGGCTACTCATTTTATTCCTGTGCCTCCTGTTATGCTTAATCGCATGCGCACGAGAAACACATTACGTCAGAATCGCTAAACCACTTCCCAAAAAGATCGTTGTGCTGCCAGAAAAGAGTGAAGACCCCACCTTTAAACCATATGTAATCAACGGGATACGGTATTACCCTCTGCCCGATTCAGAGGGTTTCAGGCAGTCGGGAAAGGCGTCATGGTACGGGACGAAGTTCCATGGGCGACCCACTTCCAGCGGTGAGATTTATGACATGTACAAGGTCAGCGCTGCACATAAGACACTTCCTTTGGGCACATATGTGAAAGTTTTGAACCTCTCAAACAATAGGAAGATCATTGTGAGAATAAATGACCGGGGCCCGTTTGTGAAGGAAAGGATCATCGATCTGTCATATGCCGGCGCAAAGGAAATCGGCCTGGTCGGTCCGGGTGTGGCAGAGGTAGAGATAGTAGCTTTGGGTAAAGAAGTTGGTGAGCTAAAAACGTCCGGCGGGATCAAACCTGTGGTTGAAATCAGTGATTTGCAAAGGGGCGTATTCGCAGTTCAGGTAGGTGCGTTTAAAGACAGAAATAATGCCCTCAGGCTTGCCGAGCGCCTGAAGGTGATATTCGACTATGTTGATGTGACAGTCTATGATGAAGGCAGAGGCTCTATCCACAGGGTGAGGGTTTCAAAATCAGATACCCTGACCAAAGCAGGTGAAGTCGAAAGAAAGTTAGAAAATATGGGTTTTGAAGAGGCGTTTGTGGTGAGCCTGTAACCAATAGCTTTCTCAACCGGAGAAGACAAGCCCGAAATAAATCCGGGCGCCGAAATGCCAGTTTACTTTGAGCAAGCCTTAATTATTATTAATTTTATCTCGAAGAACCCCGGATGTTTTAAAAACAACAACCCTCCTGGCTCTCAATTGGAGGTCTTCGGTGGTTTGTGGGTTTCTGCCTCTCCTTGCTGACTTTTCTTTTACAACAAACTTGCCAAACCCACTGATCAGGATGTCTTCTCCGCTCTCCAGAGATTGTTTCATGATCTCAAGAAGCCTTTCAACAACAGTCCGGGATTGGCTTTTGCTGAGTCCCACCTGATCATAAATACTATCGATAATCTTTTCTTTGGTCAGGGCCACCTTT
>JAUUWD010000068.1 GCA_030589225.1 Desulfobacteraceae bacterium
TTATTGAGATGTTACTCTATTGTATGCCCCTGTAAGACAGGATTCCCCTGTGAATTCACGAGAAACAGATTTCATTTACCGGGAGGGAGGACTCTGTGGAGGCTACTATCCTCGGGAAAGGAATTTTTTGTGATTCAAATCACAAAAGGAGTGTTTAAGAAATGCGGTTCTTGGAAATTATTTTTAAGCGAGCCCTAAGGTAGGATCTCGATTGTAGGATAGAGACCTTTGAGCCTGCCTTTGGGGTAGGGCTGAATTGTATTAAAAGAAATGTCTTGATCCTTTTGGGCATGGCCACGGTTTTTCTTGCCGTCAAAATAGGCCCCATTGGACTTTAGAATATGCTCGATTCGGTGTTTAAAGGCTTTTACAAAGTCCAGGCCACTGCCCTGGAAATGCATAGGCCCAAGGCTGAATTCACCTTGGATCTCAGAAAAGGATTTAAGAGAAAGCGTATGTGTCTCAAGGTCCCGCCTGTTTCTTATGTAGCCCCAAATTAGATGCCTGGCAGGAATGTTTAGAGGTTCGTCAAGATCGATAATTGTGTGGGGCATAACGATACTTTCTTTTCCTATTGTCAGGGGGCAATCCCGTTTCCCATAAAGGAAAGCATTAAAACCTACAAACACCTTTTCCCCCAACCGGCCATGGATGATTTTACCGCCATGGGCCGTGACATTGTTCCCTTCCAGACGGGAATCAATGATGTAACAGTTCTCCTGGGCATTGGCCCCTTTTCCTAACCAGGCATTTTCCAAAAATGCCCTTTGTGCCACAAGCACATTTTCACCGATCCGGGTTTTTCCCTTGACAACGGCATAACGACTAAGGGCTGCCCCGCTGGCAACGGATCCATAAGGCTCAAGATCGACCACCTGGAAGATCCTTTGAAAATCTCCTTTGCGGCTCTCAATAAAATCCATAAAGAGTCCCCGGGGCGATTTACCCGGCTCAAAACGAATGTATTTGTCTAAAACTTCCTCAGAGAATTGATAACTGAAGTCAAATGCGTTTTCACTTCGGATCCATATCTTTCCGGGCTCTATCATCTGATGAAAGAGTTCCCCTACCTGCAGATATGAAAACGTTCCAATGACACAGTCATGGAGTGTGGTGAGGTCCACTGTGCTGAATGGCCCGAGAAAACATCCCTCAACCGGGGAACCATGAATATTAGCAAAATGGGTGGAGACCGTGTTATGGATAAAGAATTCCTCCGGGTTCTCCGGATCATGGGAAAAATTATGAACCAGGTTCTTTATGAGGTAACTATCTTTAATGTGGATGGCTTCATCTTCATGAAGGGAAATATCCCAATCCTGAAATTTAAACATGTCCCCTTTACGCTTCAGTTCGTCCCCACGAACGTCGCTTTTGTAAAGGATGGAGTGATCAACACTACATTTGCCTAAAAAATAGCTCCCTGCCAGGCTGGACTGGCTGAAACGAAAATGGAGGGGGTGGTAGGGTGTGAGGCCGTAAAAGGCGTAGAATTTACTGAATTGTATTAATGGAATGATTTTTCGAACATACGGGTCCACATCAAATGCGAATTCCCGCAGATTTATGTTCACCCGGCTGATAATTCGGTCAATGAGTCTTTCAAGCTGTTTCATTCCACCTTCCTTAGCCTCCCGTTATCACGGGCATGCCCATCAAGGGCCAGAGGACATAAACAGCAAACCCTGTCACAATCATAAGAATAATACTTGCCGGTATTCCATAGAGGAAAAATTCGCCGGTGGAAAACTGCCTCGAATCATAGGCGATGGCATTGGGTGCTGCACCCACGAGCAAGAGAAAAGGCATTCCTGCTGTTACCAGGGAGGCGAAGAGAATAACCTCAGGCGCTACCCCCAGATATGGGGCTATAACCAGGGCCACAGGCAGAGAGATGGCAATGGCAGCCACGTTCATAATGAAATTGGTCATCATCATGACGAAGAAGGCAATTCCCATGACAAATACAAACCAGGTGGATTCCTTGAACATAACAAGCCAGTTTACGGCCATCCAATTGGCTGCCCCGGTTTCCCACAGGCAGAAGCCAATACTCATGGCCCCTGCAAACAGGAGAATGATATTCCAGGGGATTTCCTCGAGATCATTAAGATCCAGGATGCCGGTGATGAAAAAAAGGATTGTGGAGATCAAGATAATGGCTGTTTTGTCAATAGGTTGAAGCGCCGGGATGAAAGAGCGCAGAGACATGGCAATAATACACCCGAAGACAATGACTGCGGCTGTTATTTCTTTTCGCGTGATTGGTCCCAGTTCGGCACTGAGTTGTCTGGCTTTTTCTCTCAGGCCGGGGATAACTTTCTTCTCAGGCTTGAGAAAAATCATGAAGAATCCCCACAGGAGCAAGGTCATGATCCACCCTATGGGGAACATGTAATAGGTTAGCTGAAAAAATGATATGTTTTGGCCCACAATGTCATTGTAGAAACCAATCGCTACGGCACCACGCGCAGCTCCCAGAAGGGTCACGATGCTGCCGGCCCCTGCTACATAGGCCATGCCCATGAAGAGTCCTTTTCCGAATTTGGTTTGTTTGTCACCTTCTCCATAGAGCGCGTAAATGGAGAGAAGTAGAGGGTAAATGGTTGCTGCCACGGCAGTATGGGCCATGATATGAGCGAGGATTGAGGTCACAAAAAAGCAGCCCAGGTATATCATGCTTGTTTTTTCCCCGACGATCACCAGCATCTTGTAGGCCAGGCGCTTCGTGAGCCCTGTCTTGGTAAAGACCAGTCCGATTACAATGGATGCAAAAATGAACATGACCGAAGGGTCCATAAAATCCCTAAAGGCCACCTTGGCCGGACGAATCAGATACAGGGCCTGGAGCACACCGATGGCCAGGCTGGTTACTCCGATGGGGACCACTTCAAAGACCCACCAGGTCCCTGCCAACAGGAATACTGCCAGTGCCCCCTTTCCTTCCCTGGTTAACGTAAAATGCTTTCCCATGGGGTCCACAGCATCGGACCATGGGGGGGCATAGTAGACCAGCGCAAAAAGCAGGATGCCCATAAAAAGAAAAATGATTCGTCTCCACTCGATTGGCCTATTTATTGTTCCGCCTCCCAAATCATCTACCATATAATCTTCTCCTGTTGCTTTTACCCTAATTGAGCGATGTTCAATCAGGTGGTATTGATAAGCGATCCTGCCACCGTCTCCTTACAGTTCGCCGGCCTTCATGGTCTGAAAGATTTCGGCAAATACATCAGTGAGCTTTATTATTCCCACAATTTTTTTGCCCCTGGTGACAAGCAAAGATTGATGATGACCCATGACGAGGCGGTGTATGGCAACGTCGAGAGTGGCATCTTCTTCGACGTATTCGCCTTCAGAGGGTGAATGCATGAATTTTTTCACCTTTACCTGGGCTGCTTTTCTGCAGGCTTCATCAAAGGGTCTGTCAAGAAGACTGAATTGTTCGCGCAAGGACTGTAAAAATTTTTGACTGAAACCGAAGCGGGAAATTGATTGTTGATCCCCCATTTCTCCGTATTTCGGCTCCAGGGCCTTCAGCACATCCAACTGGCCTATCTTGCCCACAATATTGTTGTTTTTATCATATACCAATATCGCCCTATGCAGGTATTTAAACCGAGTTCGGTCAAGTGTTTCTTGAGCCTTCTCAAGGGCTACGACTGCCTCGAACAGGGTAGCCTCTTCCGAGACGGTTGCATATTCGTCAAGAGGCACCATCAAGTCTTTTACATTGATCGTTTTCATTTTAACCCTCCTAAATTTAGATATTGTTAAGTAGTTGAGTGGTTAAGTTGTTGTTATAATAATCATATCTATGATTTGCTTGAAAATTGGACATTCAGTGTTTGAAAGTTTATAACATATGGAAATAATAGTATAAATTTTCCTATTCAACCATTTAACCACTCAACTATTCGACGATGTCTGAATTTATTGTATTCACAAATATTTCACTCACCCGTTTACCAACCGAACCAATGTGGAATCCGGAAAGTAGTCAATAATGTTAAGGCACCCATAATCCTGGTGTATGTTGAATAACCGTGAGAGATCTAAGCCGAGTGCCTTACAAAGAATCACACGGTTTACGCCACCGTGAGCAACCATGACAAAATCGTTATCCTTTTGCTCCGCGAGAATGCGCTCAAAACAGTGCAGGATCCTCTCGGAGAAACGTCCAATGGATTCCCCGTCTCCAGGAATCTCGTATTGCACCAGGTCTGCCTGGCGTTTTTGCAGTTCTTCAGGGAAGCGCTTCCGGATTTGTGACAGGGTCAGGCCTTCCCAGTCGCCGAAATACATCTCCCGTAGTTCAGGGAGAAAATAGACAGGCACGTCGTGAGACCGGGCTATCAGACGTGCCCCGGTTGCTGATCTCTTAAGATCGCTCGAGTAAATGGCCTTAACCTCCACCAGACGGAGGCGCTCGGCCATTTGCTCCATCTGCAGTATCCCTGTCTCGGTCAAGTCCACATCTGTATGTCCAAAGATTGGAAAATTTTCATACCCGTTTATCTGGCCATGCCTGATAAGATAAATCCTGTTCATCCGTTTCATGACGGCAGATCATAGATAGTCATGGTTTCAATGTCAATGAATTTGGGCTTTATTGAAGTGCCCGAATATTGTATAAGCGGATCAATTGGTAATTGTAGTTATCCAGTAAATCAGGAAATATAGTATGCCAGGCTCTCAAAAGGATTGTTTTGGTGATCTTGATAGGGTTTTCCCTATGGGAAAGGAGGGGCTGAGAGAAGTTCCCCCGAATTGTTTTGCCTGCCCTGATAAAAAGGCCTGCCTGCAAACGGCCTTGACGACGAAAAAAGGTATCGGCTTAAGGAGTGAGATACTTGATAGAGCCCCTGCTAATGGAATGGTTGGGAGGCTTAGGCGGTGGTCTGAAAAAAAAGCGCTCACTCAGCTCAAAAAACAGAAGGAAGGGGAGAGAAAATGAGCGTAGAATTGATATGCCCTTATTGCCAGTTCTCAAAAAAAGTTCCTAATGAAAAGATTCCTGTTGGCGCCAAATGGGTGACCTGCCCTCGTTGTGATCAGAGATTCGAATTTTCTGTGGTAGAAAAAGATGTTGACCTGGTCACCAGAGAAACTGAGCGAAAGACAGGGTTTGAGAGGCTGGAAGAGGAGCCTGAAGAGGGATATACGCGCAATGGGGCGCCCTGGGAGAACCGTTCAGAACTTGGCCTCTGGCAGGGTATTTATAAAACCTTCAAAGCGGTTCTCTTTTCTCCCGAAATCTTCTTCAGGTCCTTAACTTTCAAGGCTGGGATCGTAGAGCCCCTTGCCTTTGGAACACTGGTGGGTTCTATTGGATCCATGTTTGGTCTTTTCTGGCAGTTGTTGATGTGGTCAGGGTTAGTGCTCACTTACGGTGAATCCATCTTTGGACAGCTTACAATAGGGGTGATTCTGCTCATTATTATGGTTATTATCCCTGTTTTATGGGTAGCCTGGATATTCGTTTCGAGCGGTATTACGCATCTGTTATTGCTCATTGTCAGAGGCGGCGAAAACGGGTATGAAGCTACTTTGAGGGTTGTGTCCTACTCCCAGGCCACCCAGGTATGGAGTTTAATCCCCTTTGTTGGCGGTACAATAGGCTGGATCTGGCAGCTTGTTGTTCAGATCATAGGGCTGCGACACATTCACCGAACGTCTTATTTAAGGGTCATTGTGGCGTTTTTAATCCCGGTGGCCATTATTTTTCTCCTGGGGATTGTGGTCGTGATTGGCCTGGTCCTGTTTTTCCGTTCAAGGGTTGGTTAGATCTGTTATGGCAAATAAAATCGATTATCAAACAGTCCTGAATCCGGCCCAGTTAGAGGCAGTCATGACCCTCGACGGACCTATTCTGGTCATAGCCGGTGCCGGGAGTGGTAAGACCCGAACCCTTGTCTATCGGGTGGCCCGGCTGGTGGAGACGGGCGTTGATCCGGAATCCATTTTGCTTCTCACCTTTACCAGAAAGGCCTCCCAGGAAATGCTGGAAAGGGCGGCCGGTCTTTCAGATTCAAGGTGCAGGTTTGTCTCCGGTGGCACCTTTCACTCCCTTGCCAACAGGGTGTTGAGGACCCATGCAGATCTCCTGGGATTTTCAAACTCATTCACTATCCTGGACCGGCCCGATATGGAAGAGGTCATCCGGTCCCTTATCCCTGAGCTCGGAATACCCAAAGGTATACCCAGATTTCCGAAAAGGGGGACGCTTGCCAATATTTTGAGCAAGGCTGCCAACCTCCGAAAACCTATTGATGAGTTTATGCCGGAAGAATACGGGCAATTCCTGGAATTTCTACCGCAGATTGAAATATTGGAAAGGCTTTATGGTGACTACAAAAAAGCCCATCAAATGATGGACTACGATGACCTTATCCTGTATTTTCGAAGGCTTTTGACGGAAAGCGAAGAAGTCCGAAAAAGCCTTAGCCAGCAATACCGCTATGTCATGGTGGATGAGTATCAGGATACAAATAGCATCCAGGCGGATATCGTTAAATGGCTGGCTCATGAACACAGAAATATTATGGTTGTGGGGGACGACTCCCAGGCTATCTATTCCTTTAGAGGGGCCAGTTATCGCAATATGTTCGATTTCCCGGTGCAGTTCCCCGACGCCAAACTTATCAAGCTGGAGGAAAACTACCGGTCTGTACAGCCTATTCTTACATTGACCAATGCCTTAATGGATCATGCCTGTGAAAAATATACAAAATGCCTCTTTACTGAACGAAAAGGGGGTGAAAAACCCAGGGTTGTTGATACGAGAACCGAGCCGGAACAGGCCATGTTCGTTTGTCGGTATATCAAAGAGCAGGTGAAAAAGGGCCAGCCCATCACTGATTTTGCTGTTCTCTTCCGGGCCGGTTATCATTCCTTTGAGCTGGAAGCAGAGCTTACCCGCCAGGGAGTACGTTACGTGAAATACGGGGGCTTCAAGTTTTTAGAGTCTGCCCATATCAAGGATTTTCTGGCGCATCTCAGGGTGGTGGTAAACAGGGATGAGGCTGTAAGCTGGGTTCGTATACTGAGGCTTATAAAGAACGTGGGGCCGGGGAAAAGCAACGCAATTATTCAGTGGATGAAAACACATCAAATTCCTCCTGAGCGGGTCGGGGAATGGCCCGGGGCACGTAAAAGGGACCGCGGTTTGAAAACTCTCACCAAGCTTATCGCACACCTGGTGCGTAAAAACGGGAAGCCAGAAAAGGCAGTCGAACAGGTTATGGAGTATTATGTGCCTATTTTAAAGGAGAGATTCGATGACTATCCAAGGCGCCAAAAAGAACTGGAACAGCTGATCCCAATGGCCAGTCGCTACAAAAAGCTCAGGAGCTTTCTGGACGACCTTGTTTTGGAGCCCCCAACCAGTTCGGTGGCCCTCGCCTCTGGGGAAAAGCCCGAGACCCTTACCCTGTCTACGGTCCATTCGGCAAAGGGACTTGAATGGCCGGTTGTTTTTATTATCTGGGTCATGGAGGGACGGTTTCCCCCTGCAAGGGCATACAACGATCCCCTAAGTTTAGA
>JAUUWD010000285.1 GCA_030589225.1 Desulfobacteraceae bacterium
ACCCAGAAAACCGGAATAGACATCCGTGTGGTCCCTGTGCAGGAAAACCTTTTAACACAGCGAATTACTGCCGCGTATGCGGCCAGATCTCTCCCCGATGTGGTCTTCCATCCTATTGATTTCACTATCGGGTGGTCCGAAGCAGGGATACTGGATAATAAATCTGCAACGGAGGTTGTAAACCACCTGAGAAAAGAGACCTTTAGCGCCGGGCCTTTGACCCTTGCTCAAGTTCCGAAGGGCTATGCCGCCGTCCCTGCTGACGGCTGGGGTCAGCTTCTGCTATACCGCAAAGATCTCTTCGAAAAGAAAGGATTGCCAGTTCCTGAACGCTGGGATCATATCCTTCAGGCAGCCAGGGCCCTGCACAATCCGCCTTTGATGTGGGGTTTTGAGGCAGCCACCGACCCTGGGCAGACTTACACCCAGCAAGTATTCGAACACATTGCACTTTCCAATGGTGTGAGACTGACTGGCCCGTCCGGCAACGTCACCCTGGACAACCCAGAGATGGTGGAAACCTTAGAGTTTTACAAAGTCCTTACCAGTTTTACACCGCCCGGAAACCTTTACTGGCTCCACACCCGGTTGGATTACCTCTGTGGAAGGGCGGCCATGATTATCTGGTCTCCTTTCATCCTGGACGAGCTTTCGGGCCTTCGGCGGGATCAGCCCGTTATTCCTGATATCATCAAAGGGGAGCCAGGGTTCCTGGCCAGAAATACCGGTTTTGTGACCATCATTCGAGGCAAGAGAGGGGCCGCTCAATACGGTCAGATAAACTACCTTGGTATCACCCGGGATGCCAATAAGGCAGCAGCCAAAAAGTGGGTAGAATTCCTTCTCACCGACGGGTATCTTCGGTGGTTAGGGATGGCGCCAGAGGGTAAATTGCCAATGCGTAAAGGGACCCGAGATAAGCCAAACTGCTTTATTGACGGATGGATGGGTCTCGAGTTCGGGGTAACAACCCGGGCCAAAATCTCCAAGTTTTACGGAATGGACGTAGTAAAAACCATCATAGCCGGGGTGGATGGGTTCGATCGCTGGGGATTTGCCAAAGGAAAAGGGGCCCTTATCTCCAAGATCTATGGGACAAAGATTATTCCGGAGATTCTAAAACGATTCCTGGACGGCGAATTGAACGCGAAGCAGGCCACCCGGATGATGGACGAGCGGGTGAAAGCGCTGGAGGACTGATGATTGACTATTGGCTATTGACTATTGATTATTAAAACGACTAATGACGGATTAATGACTAACTGACTGGTAAGTGTAAAAAATCCACGCCCGAAGGCCATGTTTTTGATTTACCCTGGAAGGGGCTGTGAAACTGATCGAACCTACTTGACTGCTAAAAATATCAAGATATCTCCAAATTTTAAGTATCAATTGTACTATACGCCTCATCTTTTAACCAATGAAAGTAATATGGATTCATAAAAGTTTTTCTGTACATGTATAATCGACAATAATCAACCGTCAATAGTCAATAGCCAATGGTTAATCGTCAATCTCTTTTAGATCAAGAGGCCCGGCTCGCCTTCTGGATGTTGGCCCCCACATTCATAGTGGTCATGGCCTTTGTGGTCTTCCCGGTGATATGGAACCTGTGGCTCAGCCTCAAACCCGTCTCACTCGGAGATCTTCGAGGGACATCCCTTTTCGAGTTCAACCTCAGCCTTGTAAATTTTCAGAAGGTATTTGGAGATCCGGATTTTGTGCCGGTCCTTCTGACTACGTTAGTTTATACCGTTGGGGGAAGCGTTCTCTCCATTATTCTGGGGCTGACGGCTGCCTTCCTGGTCCACGGGGAATTCCCCGGCCGGGGCTTGCTCAGGGGCCTCTTTATTGCCCCCTATGTCGCTCCTGTGGTGGCCGTCACCTTCACCTGGAGTTTTATTCTGGACCCCCAACTGGGCGTCCTCAACTGGCTGGCCGTGAACACGGGCCTCCTGACACAACCGATTCCATTCCTATCCCAACGCTGGGTGGAATTGGATATCACAGGCGTGAGAGTCCGCCTGCCTCTGGCACTCACTTCCGTGATCCTATTCGAGGGATGGCGCTACTTTCCCTTTGCCTTTCTGTTCATTCTTGCACGCCTCCAGAGCATTCCGGATGAGCTCTACCAGGCTGCATCGGTCGACGGGGCAAGCCCGTTTCAGCGGTTCTACAACATCACTCTTCCTCAGCTTGCCACGGTCTTGTCAACGCTGTTTCTCTTCCGCTTCATCTGGACCATTAACAAGTTCGACGACATTTTTCTGCTCACACGAGGACATGCCGGGACCAAGGTCATGACCATAAAGGTATACGATTACGCCTTTGGTGAGTTCAACATAGGGGCGGGTTCTGCGGTGGCCATGGTCCTTTTTGCGATTCTCTTGCTCTTTCTCTTTATCTACTTTCGCTGGATTGTGAAGGAGACGTAACGTTTGGCAGGATCGCAACGCCCAGATTTTTTTATTTTAAAGGTCTAAATCTATGCAGCATAATGAAATAATAGATAGAGATGCGATAGGATGAGTCGAGAACATTTGGAGACAAACGTCATCCGGATCTTCCGGATATTGGGGATCATCTTCTTCGTCATAATCGTTGCCTTCCCCTTCTACTGGATGATCGTCTCCTCTTTAAAGTCCCTGGAAGAGATTCTTCTAAAGCCTGCAAATCTATGGCTGGACATCCGAAAAATTGACTTTCGCGCCTACTATGAAGTGCTTTTTGAACACGGCTTTGCGAGGTACATCTCCAACAGCGCATATGTCTCCATCATTACCGTGGTGCTCTCTGTTACCTTAGCCACAGTGGGGGGATACGCCGTCACCCGGCTCCGTTTTCGCGGCCAGGCATTTATGTCTTACAGCATCCTGATTATTTACATGTTTCCGGCCATTGTCCTGGTGATCCCGCTTTATGTGGTATTTTCCCATATGGGGATGCGTGATTCCATGCATGTGCTCATTCTCGTCTACCTGGCCCAGACTCTTCCTGTGGCACTATACATGCTCCGGAGCTATTTTCAAAACCTCCCCGTTGAAATAGAGCACGCAGGACTGATAGATGGATGCAGTCGTATGGGTGTGATCTGGCGTATCATTATTCCCCTCTCCGCACCGGCACTTGCAAGTGTTGCCCTGTATACATTTATGATCGCCTGGAATGAGTTCCTATTTGCCTTCATGTTTCTGGATACCCCTGAAAAATTCACCCTATCCAGAGGGGTCGTCCAGTTAGCAGGAAGTGTACATTTATCCAAGCAGCTCGTGATGGCCGCTTCAGTCATGGTGACTGTCCCCATTCTCGTTTTGTTCCTTTTCTTTGAACGCCACCTGGTTCGGGGCCTTACTTCGGGGGCCATGAAAGGTTAAACATGGCATCACTCACCTTAAAAGAAATTAACAAAAGATTTGTGAAAGTTATAGCAGTTTCCTTTGTAGATCTCGAGGTGAAAGATGGGGAGTTCTGTGTACTTTTAGG
>JAUUWD010000155.1 GCA_030589225.1 Desulfobacteraceae bacterium
CTCTGAGTTTTCCACACTTCTCAGGGTCTCACCGGAAATGTACCCTGTTTGAGCTGTAGCCAGAGCTCTCATTTGTATGAGGAGCGGCAGCAGCTCAGCCTGTTTGTCTTTGGCTACCTTTCTCTTAATAATGATTTTGACGGCCATAACTATCCCTCCTTTACTATTGATAATATTCTCGTAAGTGAATACTGTCAATCCAATTTGACTAAAGAGGTAGCAGCAATTCAAATTATGGCCTCCACCTCGGCTGACCCAAAGGAGAGTCTCCGTTGTCCCGCTTATCAGCGGGATTGCGGCCTTTAAAAAGAGACCCCACGGCCCTGCATTAGCAAGGCCTAAGGGTCATAATGAGAATTTCTGGGAAGTCCTTGTGCGTTTTTCAAAACATACTCTATTTTGGGAGAGGCGGGGAGGATTTTATGAGTGATTAATTTTTGAGTCTTTGATCTTTTTCAACTCCTCGATCAATTGGGGGGCATATTCTCTGGTGAGGCGACGCGTCTCTGCGTCGTTAGATCCGATGGGCTTGATAAAGAGGCCATCAGCTCCGGCTTTGAACATGGCAACGGCATCGTTAATCAGTGATTTTCTGGTGTAAAAAATTGCGGGAATGCCAGGGTAATTTTCCCTCACCTGGCGGAGATTCCAAAGCCCGTATTTTCTGTTCTGCCCGATTCGGTCGCATACCCCCTCGAAAAGCGTCCGCCAGCCATCAACAATAGTAAAAAGCCTCTTCAGATATTCATTGGTCACGTCCCCTTTAAAGTCATCCAGGCCCTTATAGACATCGTCCAAAGAAGGGAAATTTGTGATCTTCATTTTGAGATCTTCTTTTGGAGAAATATGGGGGTCACGCACATCTTCATCCTTCCCCCAAAGATCAAGGAGAAAAAGTGCAGGAGCCTTTGTGCCAAGTTTCTCTCTTGCTTCCTCAAAGGTGTATGCCTGAACAAACTCCAATTCAGGGGCACTGAGGGCAATTTCATTCTGAACAAGATCGTGTTCAAACTTGGAGTCATCAATAAAACAAATAATAGGTTTCATCATTCCAGCCCATGACCCGTCAGTCTCTCCAGGGCCTCAAGGTACTTTGCCCTTGTCTTCTCTATGATCTCAGGAGGTAATTTGGGCGGTGGTGGCTGCTTGGGCCACTTAATCTCAAGAAGATAATCCCTCAGAAACTGTTTATCGAAACTCTTTTGAGGGCCTCCGGGACTATATGAGTCCATGGGCCAGAATCTTGATGAATCTGGCGTAAGCACCTCATCAATCAGAATCAACCGGTCATCCTTGATACCAAACTCAAACTTGGTGTCTGCAACGATGATTCCTTTTTCCGCAGCAAGGGCCCTGCCGAATTCGTAGATCTGGAGACTTAGTTGTTGTACTTTCTCCGAGGTTTCTTCCCCCATAAGCTTTACGGCCTCTTCAAAAGTGATATTTTCATCGTGCATGCCATCTTCAGCTTTTGTGGAAGGTGTGAAAATGGGCTCAGGCAACTTTTGGGACTCTTTCAGCCCTTCCGGCAGAGAAATGCCGCAGACGCTCCCGTTTGAAAGATAGTCCTTCCAACCTGACCCGGACAGATATCCCCTGACAATACATTCAACAGGTAATGGCTTTGCTTTCTTTACCAACATGCTGCGGCCCTTAAGTTCTTCGGTGTATTTTTTGCAGTTTTCCGGGTATTCAGCAGGATCACTACTTATAAGATGGTTTTCCATCATGTGTTCCAGTTCCTTGAACCAGAACAAAGAAATGCTCGTCAGGATTTTACCTTTATCGGGAATTGGGTCTGCCATGACCACGTCAAACGCTGACATGCGATCACTTGCCACAATCAGCAGCTGATCCCCAATCTCATAAATGTCCCTCACTTTTCCCCGCTTTACAAGATTGATACCTTCAAAATCGCTTTCTTTTAATACATCTGAGTTCATAGTCCATCTCCTCTTTTCTCTCATCAAGGAATTTTTTGTTCAACTCCTGTTATTTCTTGAGCAGTCCTTTCATCAGAAACCCCCTCGTTTTCTATACACTCCTGACGGGCTCCCTGGTAAATATTGAGTTTGCGCAAGTATTTCTTGTAGTACTATAAGACACGGTTCCGAAATTGAACCGTCTCGGCATATGGAGGGATACCTTTGTATTGTTTGACCCGATGCGGTCCTGCATTATATGAAGCCAGGGCCAGACTGATATCCCCTTTCTGTTGTTTCATAACACCGGCAAAATACTTAAACCCGTATTTTATTGCCTTTCGCGAGTCCAGTCGATCGTCTGTTTCATTTTTCAGCACTTCTTTTTTGTAGTGGGCGTACAATTTGGTCCGTCTCTCCTTGTATTTTAGAGCTTCTTTCATCAATTCTCTGGCACGCCTTGCAGGTTCCAGGTTATTTTCGTCTGTGATTTCCAGGATAAGCTTCTTGGCCCGGTTTTTCAATTTCCGCTCGCGGCCCATAAAAGTCCCTGCCTCACTAAAGTATGATGGCTCAAAAATATTCTTCATGCCCAATCCCCTTGCGGTCCTTGGCATAATCTGGGTAAGACCAACGGCTCCAACCAATGACACAGCATGAGGATTAAACCTGGACTCCTGCCTCATCAAAGCAAGAAACAGCAATAGATCTACAGAATATCCGGATTTTTTATACTCCTCAATGAGGGGTTCTACAAGTGGTATATAGCGAGATTCGGCCCTTCCCAAGCTATGCTTCCATCTGGTATCCGGATTCGCTGAGCTGTTACTGTTTTGCGTGTCAAGATCAAACCGGTTTATGGTTTTTTGAGTTGCCTTTTCCTTAAACTCGTAGACCACATGATTTACAAATTTTATATTTTCGACGTTTAAAGGCCCATTATCCTCATCGAGGTCCTGGCATTTGTTGTAGAAGAGACCCAGGGCGTCCCTTAGATTACAAGAGGCTCGCTTAAGACTTTCTAACAGAACTCCTTCCAGCAACTTGGAGCAAATGTCTGGGTTCAGCCTATCATCAATTTCCGAGGTCAATTTTGACCGATAAGCCATCATTCGTTCCCTGGCAGACTGAAGTGCCGTATTGTATCCAAGGCCCAACTCACTCAGTTCTTTAACATGCTCACCGGGAAATTTCTCTTTTTCCTGTGTTGTCAATGCCTCCTCGGCCCTTTCAAGGAGTTCGTCTGCTTTTTTGAACAGCTCCCTTGCTTCAAGGTATTCCTGATCCATCAGCACCTTAAGGCCAAAGGAGCGCCCAATCTCAGGCCGGATCCTCAGGATGCCCTCCTCCCCCTTATAGGAACCATCAGTCAGACTTTTCTGAAGAAAATCCAGGTTATATTCAATCATGCTTTCCTTGAGTAACGAAAGATCAGCGCGGGCAGGAAGCGGGAAAGATAGAAAGAGTGCTGTCATAAATATGGCAGCCAGTGTCATAGATAATGCGGGTGTGAGAGATTTTTTCAACTTTCTCCTTTCAAAAGCTAAAGGTAATGGTTTACCGCAAAGACGCTGAGGCCGCAGACAAAAGAAAATAGTATTGCGACCCCTTCTCCCTTTTGCATAGGGGGATTTAGGCCCGTCCTCCATCCAAGCGGAGTGAGGCGGATGGGGGATTTTCCTAATACAGCCGGGATCTATTGAGAACTTACGCAACCGGTATCTAAATCCATTATCCCTATATCATTTTCTATATCAGAACGAAAATACAATTTGAAGTTAATTATCGATTTGTATAGCCGCACCCCGGTTAAATAAAAACACAAAAACATTTAACAGGGCAAGAAAAGGCGCAAAATACACAAAAAAGTGCAATTTACATCTAGTAGTATCAGATAAAAATCCCCAAAATCGTCAATCGCCAATCGAAAATAGTCAATTTGTGGATAAACCCCAAAAAGGTGGATCTACAGCAGAAATTTGGGTGTGCTTCTACCTTACCCGCTAGACAGTGGTATACTCTTTTATCCAAAACGGATTGCCTGAATCAAGAAAAAGAACAGAAGCAAAGGAAGGTTTCAACAGGCCGGGGTGGGCCGTATGGTTCATTTTGACCCACTTTAATCAAACCCATGTCCATAAAACATAGATTAGTCAATCAGCAAGTTACAAACCGAGAATCCTTTTACAGTGTCTTTCTCTTTTTTTTCTATCTTTACGGTACAAAATTTTATATTGGCACTTTTTTTGCTTGTAGTATGTTTACGGCCACAAAAGCACTAACGCACAAAAAACACATGAATTCACAGGCCTACAGAACAACCGCGAAAGTCAAAATATCTTCTTTGTGGGTCCAGAGATCAATACTGGTACCCTCCAGTACTCCAACACTCCAAGGAGTTTCTTGCAACAGGAGGAAAAATTAAATGCGATCTTGAATTGTTTCCAAAAAAACCATCATCTTAATTAGCATATTTCTTTTAGGTAGCCTTTTTGTTTGCGGCGATATACTGGCTTACGACTTCACCGATTGGTATCATGGAGCCTCCGGCTATGAGGATGCGCTCGAAGAAGTAATGGGTGAGGAAAAGCCCTTGATCCTCTATTTTCATAGCGAGTCCTGCAAATGGTGCAAAAAGCTGGATAGTGAATATCTTGCTTCTTACGAGGTGGATCAATTCATAAGCAATATTCCGAAAGTTGAAATCAGTTCTTCTAAAGAGGCCCCTGAGAAAGCTCTATATGATAAATATGGCGTGAGCGGGGTTCCGTTATTCTTTGTGCTTATACCATCCATGGATTCCAAACCCGCTAAAAGCATATCTCCCTTTAAAAAAGGCAATCATATGACTCCCGATGAGTTTATCAGTGCCATAAAAAAAAGGATAACAAACAAATATAACAATAAAGGGTATTCCCTATTCACGAATAAGCAATATGAAGAGGCCCTTGAAATAGATCCAAATCACGAAGAAAGCAGAAAAGGATTGGATAATCTCCGGAAAAGTAAGAGTCAGTAAAAGAAATATTTAATTTTTCCATTCACCAGATTTAAAATCTTCGACTTTCAGTCGAATAAAGGACTTTATAAGGTGATATTATGAAAAAAATGTTGGTATTTACCGTTATAGCGGTGCTATTTGGTTGCGCTACCCTTTTCTCCTGTTCCAATAACAAAGAAGCAGAATCAGAAAAAGGAATAATTGAAACATTTACCGATAAAACCGCAAAAGACGTGGCGGGCAGGATTCTTGCCCCAATCG
>JAUUWD010000105.1 GCA_030589225.1 Desulfobacteraceae bacterium
AGCAATATGAAAAATGCGACCCCGCCGCAGGCGAAATCCCGCTTTCAGCGGGAAACCCTCGTATGTGACTCCGCAACGCTGGAGTCTCTTTTTCGATCAAACTGACCGCTTCGGCGGTCAGAGGCGGCGCTGAACTGTGAATCTGACAACCTGCGTAGTTACGATGTTTTAAGTGACACTTTCTAATTTGTTGCAAGTCTTGTCAAGTTGATTTTCCCAACATCCCATTCCCTCAATTTATCAGAACCCAGTATTCCAACATTCCAGCATTCCAGCACTACATCCTTCTCCCTGGCTCTTTAGCGCTGCTACAGGACCCACAATTTTGATTGACAAGACAGGTCATTTTAGATTATTAATTTATACCAGAATTCAAGGCAGTTGCAAATATTAGCTAAGAAATCTTGATAATAAAAGAGCACAAGGGCTCAAATTTTGAAGACCCGCTATGGATATAAATAACACCATGAACAGAAAAACCTTGTTCTTAGGTTTTGGCGCTATTGTTGTCGGGCTCCTTTTAGTAACATGGGGAAATTGTCTAGCCCAGGAGCCAAAAAAAATCCTGAGCATTGAAGCATATGATATGCTCAACACTGTACCAGACACTTACCTCATTGATGTGAGAACAAGGGCTGAATACCAATTTGTGGGCCATCCTATCAGTGCATACCTGTTTCCTTACGTTTTCATGACCCAAGAGTTTGGTAAAAAGGATGAGCAGTACGGATATCGATTCAATGTGAAAAACAAAGACTTTATTTCAGAGATAAGCAAAATCTTTAAGAAGACTGATAATCTGCTGATCATCTGCCGTGACGGCACGCGAAGCGCTGCCGCTGCCAAGGATCTTCTGGAAGCCGGCTTTAGAAACACAGTACATGTGGAAGATGGTTTTGAAGGATCGAAATTCCCTCGCTTCAAAGACAGCAATAAGCACAAATTTTATCGGCAGCTTGCAAAAAGGAATAGGATTTACGGCTTTAACCACAGACGGCACTATGGTTGGCAGTGGTGGGGGCTGCCCTGGACCTACAAGATTGACCCAAAATATATTTATCCCCCGGACCTGAAGTTGTCCAAGCAATAGATGGCTTGGAGTCGGCGCCTGTGAGGTTGATCCAACTTCATTTTTCTTGCCTCAATAACGTTCTTACAAATTGACCTTCCATACACCCAAAATAAACGTATAGGAAAATCCTCAACATACAAGATGTAAAAACCAGGATCGCTGTCTCATTGCTCTTCCTGTTGACAAAGTGACCTGGCGGTATTAGGTTTACAAGAAATTATTTAGCGGAAAGGAGATTTAGGATGTCTGATGTATTGCAGGTGACGGATGATACCTTTGAAGAAGAAATCATAAAATCCGATATCCCGGCCATGGTTGATTTTTGGGCGGAATGGTGCGGGCCATGCAAAATGGTATCGCCCGTGGTGGAGGAATTAGCAAAAGAATATGAAGGCAAGATAAAAATTGCAAGCATGGATGTGGACGGGAATCGTCAAACTCCAGGGAAATTCGGGATCAGGAACATCCCGACACTCATCCTCTTCAAAGGAGGAGAAGTAACTCAGACGATCGTTGGTGCCCATCCCAAGAGTCACCTTGATGAAGAACTGAAAAAACTTCTCTAAGAGTGCTTGATACCTTAAACCATTTTTTCAGTGTGCACCCGGGCCCTGCCATAAGGGAAAAGGTGGGGCTCTTTTTCTATTAATGCAGAGTGTTAATATGGAAGATCTGATTATAATAGGAGCAGGGCCTGCCGGGCTAACCGCAGGTCTTTATGCTGCAAGGGCACGCCTTAAAACCCTCATGCTGGAGAAACTTTCTCCAGGGGGACAAGTCCTGATGACCGATTGGGTGGAAAATTACCCAGGCTTTCCGGATGGAATCTCAGGGTTTGATCTCATCGACAAAATGAGGCGCCAGGCCGAAAAGTTCGACCTGGTGATCGAGAGTCAAGAGGTTTCCCGGCTTGAACTCTCCCCGGAAAAAAAGGTTGTGGTGACCGATAAGGGGAACCTGGAGACCAGGGCATTAATCCTGACAAGCGGTGCGACCCCCCGGAAATTGGGGATTGAAGGTGAAGAACTTTTGATAGGCAAAGGTGTTTCCTACTGTGCCACCTGTGACGGTCCCTTTTACAGGGATCAAGAAGTGGCGCTTATTGGAGGCGGAGACACGGCCGTAGAGGAAGCGATCTTTTTGACACGTTTTGCGGCAAAGGTTCATCTGATACACCGCAGAGATGAGCTGAGGGCCACCAAGTTGCTTCGAGAACGGGTTATGGCGCTGGATCAAGTAAACATTGTGTGGGATACTGTACCAACGCGTATTGTGGGTGATACCGAGGTGCAAGGGGTGGATCTAAAAAACGTCAAAACCGGAAAAACATCCCACCTGCCTGTCCAGGGCGTGTTTGTCTTTGTCGGCTACATCCCTAACACCGAACTGGTGAAAGGCCAATTGGAGCTGGATAAGTTGGGCTTCGTGGTGACCAACAACGATATGCAAACCTCTGTACCCGGCGTTTTTGCCGCAGGGGATATCCGATCCAAGATACTGCGACAGATAGCTACGGCCGTAGGTGAAGGGGCTACAGCCGTTTTTGCCGTTGAAAGATACCTTGAGAGCCTTAAGTAGTGTCTGAACGAAAACTTTACAACCATATGGAACTTGATAGACCATATTAAAGCGTGTGTCTTACCTCGCATATTTATTGTTACAAGTTCCGGGTTTCGAGTTGCAGGTTGGGATGTGTTTCAGCGGGGATGAAAGAAGCCAACTAAATTCACTTGAAATGAATAAATCTCATGTTATAGCAGGGTGGCTCTTTGCCGGGATTTTCCTGGTTTTTTCTCTTGGCGGTTGTGCCTGGTTCGACCGGTTTTTTGGGGAAGACGTAGAGAAATCCCCGGCAGAACTCATGAACGATGGCATGGAAAACATTGAACGGGGGCGCTATTCGGCAGCAACCGTGGCCTTTCAGAATTTAAAGGACAGGTATCCTTACAGCAAGTTCGCAATCACGGCTGAGCTCAAGCTGGCCGATACCCTTTACAAAAGGGAGCTTTATGATGAGGCCTTTGACGCTTATGATGAATTTGAAAGACTACACCCAAAAAATTCAAATATTCCTTATGTGATCTACCAGAAGGGAATGTGCCACTTTTCACAGGTGAGCACCATTGATAGAGACCAATCCAACACGAACGCGGCCAAAGGGCAGTTCGAGCGCCTTGTCAGGAAATTTCCCACAACTGAGTACGCCAACAGGGCGCGCAGGAAAATACGGCAATGTTATATTAGCCTTGCTAACTATGAATTATATGTCGGCCATTACTATTACAAAATGAAAAAATATCGGGCCGCCATGGGTAGGTATCGCTACCTTCTCGAAAACTATCCGGACTTGGGCCAATATCACGAAGCGCTTGAATATCTAAGCAAATGCAAGGATAAACTGGCAGAGAAACAGGAAAATTCGTGATAGTCTAAATCAAACTACACCATTTCCAATAAGATCATACAGGCCTTCAAAGGCGTTTTCCAATTCCTCCGGCTTGTTTCCTCCACCTTGGGCCATATCTGGCCGGCCTCCTCCCTTTCCGCCAACGATATTTGACAATTGCCTGATAATGTCTCCGGCCTTGAATCGATCCATCAGGTCTTTTGTGACTACACAGGTCAGCATAACTTTTCCTTCTTTTTCGGCTCCTAACAGGACAATGCCTGAGACTAACCTGTCCTTTATTCTGTCTGCTGATTCGCGAAGTTCTTTCGGAGAATCGGCCTCCATTTTCCGTGCAATGACCTTGATGCCCCCGATTTCCCTGGCCTCGGAGAGAACGTCCCGAGACTTTTTGGAAAGGAGTTTCGATTTCAGGGATTGGATCTCTCTATCTTTTTCCTTATGCTCCTTTAAAAGCCGCTCAACTCTCTCTTCCAATTGATCCGGGGCTGCCTTGAGTAGCGAAGCCGCAGTTCTCAGATCTCTTTCCAGCTTCTGGTCATATCTAAGGGCCGCCTCCCCGGTCAGGGCTTCGATCCGGCGCACATTGGCCGCGACCGCGCTTTCACTTATGATCCGAAAAAGCCCAATATCACCGGTACGTTTGGTGTGAGTGCCGCCACACAACTCCATGCTGACACCATCCCCAATGGACACAAGCCTTACTGTTTTACCATATCGCTCTTCAAAAATGGCCATGGCCCCGGTTTTCATTGCCTCTTCTTTGGACATTTCAGTGGTATGAAGTGGCAGGTTTTCGCGGATATGCTCGTTAACAACACGTTCGACCTCAGCTAACTTTTCCGTAGACACTTGAGTGAAATGGCTAAAATCAAAGCGAAGCCTATCGGGTGCGACCAGAGACCCGGCTTGTTTTACATGGTCACCCAGGATCTCCCTGAGGGCAGCATGGAGTAAGTGGGTGGCAGAGTGGTTCCGGATCGTGACATTTCTTGTTATCTCATCAACCTGTGCTTTCACCTCGTCACCAACGGAAAGGCACCCGGCTTCCAGATGCCCTTTGTGAACAACGAGACCCTGGTTGAACTTGAGGGTATCTGTGACACGAAATCTCACTTTCCCATCTGATAGCCAGCCAATATCCCCGGCCTGCCCGCCGGCTTTGCCATAGAAAGGCGTTTGGTCCAATACTACCTCAACCCGGCTCCCCTCATGGGCTGAGGTAGTTTCTTTTCCGTCTACCAGCAATGCAGCCACCCTGGTCTTTGAAATAAGGGTTTGATACCCTAAAAAACGGCTGGTGAAACCACGTGCCAGGAGGCCTCGATAGGCCTTTGGGATTTCTTCCTCCCCACTGCCTTTCCATGACTCCTGAGAAAGGGTCCTTTGTCTTGACATGGCCTTTTCATAACCGGGCAGATCTACAGAGAGATTTTCATCGCGGGCCACATCCTCCACAATATCCACAGAAAGGCCATATGTATCGTAGAGCTTAAAGGCCACATCACCGGGAATGGTGTCTCTTCCTTTGGCCTTCAGTTTATTAATCTCTTCATTTAGGACCTTCACACTGTATTGGAAGGTGTCCGCAAATCGCCTTTCTTCATTACTCACTATCCCTTCAATAAGGCCCTTTGACTGGACAATTTCCCCGTAATCCTTGCCCATCATTTCGATCACTTTGCTGCAAATGATGTGGAGAAAAGCATCTTTCAGGCCAAGTACCTGCCCGAATCGAATAGCCCTTCGGATAATGCGTCTTAGGACATAGCCCCGGCCTTCATTGGAGGGCATGATCCCGTCGCCTATCAAGAATGTGGCTGCTCGGGCATGGTCAGAAATGACGCGGAAGGATACATCCTGTTTATTGTCCTCACCATACCGTTTTTCACAGAGTTCTTCTGTCCGGGAGATAAGGTCTTTGAACAGATCGGTATCATAATTGGATGTCACCCCTTGAACCACTGCTGTCAAACGCTCTAGTCCCATGCCCGTATCGATGTTCGGTTTCGGGAGTGGGGAGAGCTTGCCATCGGCACTTCTATCAAATTGTGTAAATACCAGGTTCCAGATTTCCAGGTAACGATCACAGTCGCACCCTGGTGCGCAATCCGGTCGGCCGCAGCTCAAAGACTCGCCCTGGTCAATCAATATCTCAGAGCATGGACCGCATGGACCGGTATCGCCCATGGTCCAGAAGTTGTCTTTCTCGCCCAGACGGACGATTCTCTCCGGGGGAATGCCTATCTTGCTCTCCCATATTCTGTAAGCCTCGTCATCGTCCCGGTACACGGAGACATACAAGAGGTCTGCGGGCAATTTATAGCCTTCCGTCAAAAGTTCCCATGCCCATTCTATGGCCTCTTCCTTGAAGTAATCCCCGAAGGAAAAATTCCCAAGCATTTCAAAAAAAGTATGGTGCCGGGGCGTGTAGCCCACATTTTCAAGATCATTGTGTTTCCCCCCTGCACGTACGCACTTCTGGGAATCAACCGCTCTGGTGTAGCCTCTTTTCTCCTCTCCAAGAAAGAGCCTCTTGAAAGGCGCCATCCCTGAATTAATAAAAAGCAGGGAGGGATCATCCAACGGGACCAGTGAAGAACTTTCTACAATCTCGTGTCCATGTGACTTGAAGTAGTCAAGAAACTTTTGTCGTATTTCTCTGAAATTCATTGTCGTATCCATATAGTTT
>JAUUWD010000128.1 GCA_030589225.1 Desulfobacteraceae bacterium
AGGCAGACAGCCAAATCATAGCCAAGGAACCCGGGAAGAGGACAATCGACATCAAGCCAGCAATCAAACACTATTGCATGGAGTTGCGCCCTGCTGACCTGAATGATCCCACGGCCGACTGGGAACGCCTTGAGGCTGCCTTGCGTGAGAAGTCTGGTCTGGCCGATCTCAAGGCGGATTATCATTTGCTTTGCAACTTGCAAGATGTCATGCGCAAGGATGATTGGAAAGTAACTGCATCCGTGTGGAGGGATAAAGAAGTGATAGCCCTGAAGTCGGGTTTTACTGAGAGAGATTATGGGCTGGCCGTGGACGTTGGCACAACAACCATTGCGGCTTATCTCTGTGATCTGGGCACCGGTGAAGTGCTGGGCACGGAATCCATGGTGAATCCCCAGGTAGTTTACGGTGAAGACGTCATGTCCAGGATTACACACGCAATGTTTCATCCCGATGGAATTAAGACATTGAACAAAGTAATTCTCCGTGGGCTAAACCAGATGATTCAGGATATCACACTTCAGGCAGGCATCAGCGAACAGGAGATTGTCGACATGGCTTGTGTTGGGAATACCTGCATGCATCATCTCCTTCTCGGTATCAATCCAGAACAGCTCGGAAGGTCCCCTTTTGTACCGGCTCTTCATTATTCGCTCGACGTCAAAGCCCGTGATCTGGGACTCAAAATTTCGGCCGGGGCCTATGTCCACGTGCTTCCAATCATAGCTGGTTTTGTGGGGGCCGACACATCGGGTGTGCTAATCGCAGAAGAGCCTTACAATAGCGATGAGACCGTCCTGATTATTGATGTGGGTACCAATGGCGAGCTTATTCTGGGGAACCGTGAAAGGCTTATCTGCTCCTCGTGTGCCACAGGGCCTGCCTTTGAAGGGGCCACAATTAAACACGGGATGCGAGCTGCTCCTGGTGCAATCGAGGTAGTAAGAATAGATCCTGTTACCAGAGAGGTTAAATTTAAGGTCATCGGTGATACTGAATGGAATACCGAGCAAAAGGAAATTAAAGCGAAGGGCATTTGCGGCTCCGGCATCATTGATGCTGTGGCCCAGATGTTTTCAGCAGGGGTTTTGGAAAAAAGCGGTAGGCTTATTAGTGGTTTGGATACTCCCCGTTTGCGCCTCACAGATGATGGACCTGCTTTTGTTATCGCCTGGGCACATGAAACGGCCTCTCATCAGGATATTATCATATGTCAAGGTGATGTAAGAGCAGTTCAACTGGCCAAGGGCGCCATATACGCTGCAGCCAAGCTTATGATGCAGCGGTTGAAAATAACAAAGCTGGACAAAGTCATTCTGGCAGGTGCCTTTGGCAGTTTTATTGACAAGCGATCAGCCGCCACCATAGGCATGTTCCCCGACTGTGCCCTGAAAGATATCCAGGCCGTGGGTAACGCCGCAGGAGATGGTGCCCGAATGGCCCTTCTCAACATTGACAAACGTAAAGAGGCAAACCTCGTGGCCAGAGAGGTGGAGTATTTGGAATTGACCACGAGCCCGGACTTCCAGAATGAATTTGTTTATGCCATGCATTTTCCCCATATGAATGACACCTTGAATTACGTCTAACCTGCCAGCGGACAAAGGTGGAAAAGATTAAATTATGAGTTTGACTTACATAGTTTATTCTAATACTCTAAATGATTACAATTCGTCTGGAGGCACATTTCATGGATTACAAGCAAACGCTCAACCTTCCCAAAACTGCATTTCCTATGAAGGCCAATCTGGTCAAAAAGGAACCGGAAATCCTTGAGAACTGGGAAAAGCTGAATCTATATCAACTCATCCGTCAATCCTCAAAGGGCCGTAAACGCTATATGTTTCATGACGGTCCTCCGTATGCTAATGGGCATATCCACATGGGAACAGCCTTTAACAAAATATTAAAAGACATCATAATTAAATCAAAACAAATGGCAGGCTTTGACACACCCTATGTGCCGGGATGGGATTGCCACGGTCTTCCCATTGAGCATAGGGTGGACACGGAACTAGGTGAAAGGAAGCTGGAAATGTCCCAGGTGGAAATACGGCGATATTGCCGCGAGTACGCCAAAAAATACATCGATATACAGCGCAACGAATTTAAACGCCTCGGTGTCTTTGGAGAGTGGGAAGACCCTTATCTCACAATGAATTTTCCTTACGAGGCAACGATCGTCAGGGAGTTTGGTAAATTTGCCTTGAGTGGTAGTCTTGTGAGGAGCAAAAAACCCATCTATTGGTGCATTTCGTGCAAGACAGCGCTTGCAGAGGCAGAGGTTGAATACGAAGAACATACATCACCTTCTATCTTTGTAAAGTTCCCCATGATCTCTGATCTGAGCAAATCGTATCCGGTATTGGCCGGAAAAGAGGTTTCCATCGTGATCTGGACCACGACTCCATGGACCCTGCCTGCCAATTTGGCCATTGCCCTGCATCCTGACTTTGAATATGTGGCAGTAGAGACCGGAAATAACCAGGTTATGATTCTGGCCAAGGGGCTTTTGGATGTGTGCATGGATACCTTTGGTATCGAATCATACGAGATCATCCAAGAGTTTAAGGCTGCAGACCTTGAAAATCTTGAAGCAAAACATCCCTTGTATAACAGGCCCTCTGTGATTGTTATAGCGCTATATGTGACGCTGGATGCTGGCACGGGCTGTGTTCATACAGCCCCCGGTCATGGCCGGGAGGACTACGAAACCGGTCTGGAATATAACCTGAAAATTTATTCCCCTGTGGACGACTCTGGTTGCTTTACCCCGGACGTGGAATATTTTGCAGGACTTGAAGTATTTGAAGCGAACCGGCATGTCAATGATAAGCTCACGGAGGCGGGTGCGCTTCTCAAGCAAGAGGACATAACCCATGAATATCCACACTGCTGGCGCTGCAAGAAGCCTGTTATCTTCCGCTCCACTGAGCAGTGGTTTATTTCCATGGAAAAAAACGGTCTCAGGCAAAAGGCTCTTGATGCCATTAACAAAGTCACCTGGATACCCTCATGGGGCCAGGAGCGCATCTCTAACATGATTGCCAACCGTCCTGACTGGTGTATTTCCCGCCAGAGGTCATGGGGCGTCCCTATCATTATGTTCTTTTGCAATGAATGTAATCACCCGGTCATATCCCAGGAAATCATTGATCATGTGGCCAGTATGTTTGAAAAATCCGGCGCAGATGTCTGGTTTAGTGAATCAGAAGAAAACCTACTACCTTCGGGCACTCGTTGTCCTGAATGCGGAGCGGATAGATTCAGAAAAGAGACGGATATCCTTGATGTATGGTTTGATTCCGGTGTGAGTTACGCGGCCGTAATGGAGAAAAGAGATTACCTTGACAGCCTGTCCGACCTTTATCTTGAGGGGAGTGATCAACACCGGGGATGGTTTCACAGCTCCCTTCTATGTTCAGTAGGCACACGAGGTGAGGCACCGTACAAAGGCGTCTTGACACACGGCTTTGTTGTTGATGGGTCGGGCAGGGCAATGCACAAATCTGAGGGGAACGTTATTTCGCCGGAAGAAATCATTAAAGAATATGGCGCTGAAATCCTCAGGCTGTGGGTTGCGGGAGAAGACTACCGGGACAATATCCGGCTCTCCAAAGAGATCTTAAAGCGCCTGACAGAGGCCTATCGTCGCATTCGGAACACGTGCCGCTACCTCCTGGGCAATTTGAATGACTTTGATCCTGAAACTGATTCGATTAAATATCAGCAGATGGAGGAGCTTGACCGCTGGGTGCTTAACCGGCTTCAGGAATTGAATGAACGAGTCCTCAAGGCATACGAGGATTTCGAATTCCACCTTGTTTATCACAGCCTTCACAACTTCTGTGTCTTAGATCTCTCGGCCTTTTATCTTGATATTGTAAAAGATCGTCTTTACACATCACCCGGTCAATCGCTCGCGAGGAGGTCAGCACAGACCGCCATGAATGAAATCCTGGAGTCACTGGTAAGGCTGATGGCCCCTGTTCTTTCCTTTACCTCTGATGAAATCTGGCAGCACATGAAAGGAAAGGGGCGCTCCTCCAGCGTACATACTGAGCTCTTTGTCCCTGTGAACACCACATATAAGGACCCAGAACTTGCAGGCCGCTGGGAAGACATAATAGCGCTTCGGAAAGAGGTCACAAAGGCACTGGAACTTGCGAGAAAGGAAAAGAAAATCGGGCATCCCCTGGATGCATCCGTAACGGTCGGTCTGTCGCCTGATCTCATGGAAAAAATAGCGCCCTATCGGGAACAGCTCAGATCCATCTTTATTGTTTCCTCGGTGGATATAAAGGACATGGATCAGCTTGATGATGGTCTTGAAAACGAAACATTACCGGGTCTCAGAGTAAAGGTATCGCCTTCAACTGATCCTAAGTGCGAGCGCTGCTGGGTTCATGATCCCACTGTGGGAAATGACACCAGCCGTCCCACCATCTGCAAAAGATGTATTCAGGCCTTGGCCGAAATGGGGTAAGGGATTGAAGAAACGTTATCATCTGATGGCCTGGCCAGCGGTGGCCGTGATTGTCCTGGATCAGTTGTCAAAATGGGCCGTTTTGGGCAGTTTGAGGGTACATGAATGCGTGCCAGTGCTCACGGGCTTTTTTGATCTGGTCCATGTGCGAAACAGGGGCATGGCTTTCGGCCTTATGAACCGGCCGGGCATTGATTTTACCTTCTATTTTCTTGTAGCCGCCAGCCTGGGGGCGGTTGTGTTATTACTGGTCTGGTTTTTAAAGCTTAAAGATGGCGACAGCCGACTAACTTTAGGGCTTTCTTTAATTCTGGGCGGGGCCGTGGGCAACCTTATTGACCGGCTCAGATTTCGCGAAGTGATCGATTTTCTTGACTTCTACCTGGGTCAGTATCACTGGCCTGTATTTAATCTGGCTGATTCAGCCATTACAGTTGGCACATTCCTGGTGGCCTTAAGTCTTATTTTTAAGCGCAAAGAAGTGCCTAAAATGAGCTAAAGTTGTGGTTATGTTCTTTATAGGTTATTGGGTTCGTTGATCAAATATCTCTCAACCATCCCTCTATCTCCTGCGCTGAAAAATCCTTCTTATCATAAAAAAACAAAAACAGTTCTCGAAATTTCCTTATCAGGTTTCCATCTTCTATTGCCTCCACAAGAGACAATTTCTCCTTTGGGTCATAAAACCCCTTTAGTTTTAAAAACAACTCCCGGGCAAAAACAACCTGATCCTCGTTAAGGCGTTCCCTATGGGAAATTACTTGAAGCAGAGAAAAAACGGGTTTGAGATATGGCGGCATTGTCTTGTAGTTGTAATAGAAGGCGTCCCTTTCAGACCGGTATTTCCGTGGCGCAAATTTTTCGATGATATCAATCATCTCATCGATTTCATCTTTTCTATGGTGTCTTCTTTCCTTTTTTCTATTGGAAAAAATGTCCCATTTCACAGGGCTTCTACTCCTTCAATTAGTGATTGTCTCAAAGAACTGAAGGTTCTGATTCAATTTCTCCAGCTTGAGGGTCATGGTTTCCACCTTCTCTCTTACTTCCTCAACGATTTCAGTCGGGGCCTTTTTTAAGAAGCCTCTATTTGAAAG
>JAUUWD010000200.1 GCA_030589225.1 Desulfobacteraceae bacterium
GTGGATTCTTTACAGGTTTGTGAGAGCGCAATCCAGGACATTCAGTTAGATCGGATCGGAAGCGGTCTTACTATCAATGCTGTGGCTTCTGTCATGTTAGCCATGTATCAGGCGATGGCAGAAAAATTTGGATACAAAAAGACTGAGATCTCGGCGACGCCACAGAACGATATCCTCAAGGAGATGGTGGGCAGGGGAGCCTGGATCTATCCTGTGGAACCGGCGGTCCGGCTGATTGGTGACACCATCGAGTATTCCATGAAGGAGTTGCCCAGATGCAATCCGGTTTCGGTCTGCGGTTATCATATCAGGGAATCGGGTGCTACCCCGGTGCAAGAAATCTCTTATGCACTCATGATTGCCTTTGCGTACATCGATAACGTAGTCGCCCGTGGATACAAGGCAGAAGATTTTGTAGGCAGGTTTTCTTTTAATCTGAATATCTATGGTAACATCTGGGAGACAGTGGCAAAATTTCGGGCGGCAAGGAAGTTATGGGCAAAATTATTGAGAGAACGATATGATGTTCAGAATAAGAAAGCGCTTTTCCTCCGCGGCATATTCGGTGGTGGCGGCTCGGGTATGACCAAGCAGCAGCCGGAAAATAATATCGTGCGTGGGGCATACTATGCGCTTGCAGCGGCCCTATCCGGCGCTCAGACAACAGCACTTTGCTCTTTTGACGAGGCATACACAATTCCTACGGAGCGGGCAGCGCTCCTGTCCTTAAGGACCTTTCAAATACTCATGGATGAAATAGGGCTCAGGGATACGGTGGATCCCTTGGCCGGCTCATACTTTATAGAAACGCTGACCAAAGAAATGGAATCAAAGATACTGGAAGAGATGGAAAAGGTTGAGAAGGTCGGTGGAATGGTGGAAGCAGTTTCATCCGGGTACGTCCAAAAGGAAGTAGCAAGGCAGGCCTATGAGTTTGAGAAGAAAATCCAGGAAGGGAAGGTCATAAAGGTCGGAGTCAACAAGTACACAGAAGGCGTTGACATGGAAGTGGATCTCCACGAATACAACGAGGAGTGGGCGCGTTTACAGATTAAACGACTTAAGGAACTCAAGAAGGACCGGGACAATAAGGCGGTCAAAAACTCTTTAAAAGCACTTGAAAAGGCGGCCAGAGAAGAGAGAAACGTGATGCCCTATCTGCTTGCGTGCTGTAAGGATTACGCAACGGTAGGTGAAATGTCGAATGTTTTCAAAGATATTTTTGGGGAATTCGTGGAACCGAGCATTTTTTAAAATGTGGAATACGGCCCTGTGAAGTATGCTTCGCATTTCACGGGGCAAGGAACACGAAAGAAAAAATATCAAAAATTTTAGGCGCTTAAATTTAGGAGAAGGGAGGTGAAAAGAGAGGTTATCGTGATAAGGGGTTAACAAATCATCCACAATGAAGGAGGGTAGAGATATGAGAAAAAAAATAGGATTTGTACTGGCCGGAATTTTTTTGGCAACACTTTTCACTATTACCTGGACTCCAGCACCAGTTGCTGCAGGGCCCATCAATCTAAATTATGCTAACTTTCCTCCTGCTCCAACCTTCCCATGTGTTCAGATGGAAAGGTGGAAAAAGGAAGTTGAAGAACGCACCAATGGAAAAGTTGCTATTAAGACATTTCCGGGTGGAACATTGCTCAAGGCCAAGGCTATGATGGATGGTGTGATTGCAGGCCAAGCGGACATCGGTTGTCTGTGTATGGCCTACCAACCGGGCAGGTTTATGGTCACGAATGCCACTGCCTTGCCAGTTGGGTTTCCAAATGCAACAGTAGCCAGTCTTTCCCTATGGGATCTCTATGAGAAGAACAAACCCGAGGCATTTTCAAAGGTGAAGGTTCTTACCATGTTTACCTGTGCGCCCGCAAACATATATTCCAAAAAGCCGGTAAAAAATCTGGATGACCTGAAGGGTCTGGAACTGAGAGCTTCTGGCGGGGTTTTGCAGGTTTTGAAGGCATTGGGTGCAGCTCCGGTGGGTATGCCTCAGTCACAAACCCCTGAAGCCCTTCAAAAAGGGGTAGTGAAGGGTGCGGCATCTTCCCTTGAGACCCTTATGGATTTTAAATATGCAGAACTCTGCAAGTACGTTACCATGATAAATGGACCAGTATATCCCTTTGCCGTGGTAATGAACATGGACAAATGGAACTCCCTGCCAAAAGATGTACAAAAGGTCATGGATAATTTGTCAGTGGAACAGGCCTGGTGGACAGGTAATTATATGGATAATCATGTAAAAGAATCCATTGAATGGTCTAAGAAGAACCACAATATTGAGATTATTACTTTGACCCAAAAAGAGCTGGCCAAGTGGAACAAATTACTCAAACCTCTGATAGATAAATGGAGTGAAAACGCGAAGGCTAAGGGATTGCCAGCAAGAACTATTTTGAAAGACATAAAAGTAGCCAAAGAGTACCATTCTCGATTCTAGCAAAACGATGGGAGGTTGCGGATCTCGGCGAATACGCCGAGGTTCGCATATTACCTAATGTGAGGAATAGGTATCTCGGTAGCTGACCATGGAATTTCTGGAAAAGATAAGCCATGCACTGAATCAGGCGCTTGCCTGGATAGCAGGATCCTTCCTGCTGGCAATGATCCTTTTGACCTGTGCAAACATATTCATGCGCCGTGTCTGGACGCCACTATTAGGCACTTTTGAACTTATGGGATATTTTGGGGCCATTGTGACGGCCTTTGCATTGGGTTACACACAGATAAAAAAGGGCCATATTGCAGTAGATATACTGGTACTAAGATTCTCAGAAAAGACCCAGACGTTTCTAAACGTTATCAACAATTTTATCTGTATGATCTTTTTTGCCCTTGTGGCCTGGCAGATCACCAGGTATGCGACAACCCTGTGGAAGACAGGGGAAGTCACTGAAACGCTAAAGATCGTTTATTACCCTTTCACTTATGGTGTAGCCCTGGGTTGCGCCATCTTTTCCCTAATTTTTCTGACCGATTTCCTGAAATGTATTATCCAACAGAAGGGGAGTAAAGTGTGAGTCCAATACTGATCGGAATTATTGGGATCGTCATCCTCCTTGCTGTCCTGTTCTTTTTAGGCATGCCAGTGGGCATTGCCATGGCCATCGTGGGCTTTTGCGGATTCTGGTATGTAGTCTCCTTCAAAGCAGCCATCACGATGGTCGGTTCGGACATCTGGAGCACATTTTCAAGTTACGGCCTAACTGTAGTGCCCCTTTTTGTATTTCTGGGGTACCTGGCGTTTAACTCTGGGATCGCCGAAAGGCTATACAGTGCTGCATATAAGTGGTTCGGTCATATGCGGGGGGGGCTCGCCATCGCAACAATTGGCGCTGACGAGCTTTTTGCCGCAATCTGTGGCTCCAACACGGCTACCGCCGCTACCATGGGTGCAGTGGCTTTACCACAGATGACAAAATATAATTATGATACCAGGTTAAGCAGCGGCACTGTGGTGACTGGTGGCACCTTGGGTACGGTGATGCCTCCCAGTGTGGTCCTGATTGTTATCGGTTTGCAAACAGAGCAATCTATAATCAAGCTTTTTCTTGCTGGCATTTTACCTGCAATCCTTTTGGGGATTTTGTTCGTGTTGACCATCGTTGTTATTTGCCGGATCAATCCCACATTTGGCCCTGCGGGCCCAAAGACAAGCCTCAGGGACAAGATAAGTTCCCTCACCGGGGTCATCGAAGCGGTAGTTATATTTGTCCTGGTAATCGGGGGATTGTATGTTGGTTGGTTCACCCCCACTGAAGCCGGTGCAGTGGGCGTCTTTTTCACACTTATGGTCACCGTCCCCTTTGGCAGGCTATCATGGAATAACCTTATCAGTTCTATCAGAGACACGCTGAAGATATCATGCATGGTTTTTATGCTTGTCACTGGAGCTATAATTTTTAGTCGCTTCTTAGCAGTAACGAGAATTCCATTTATGATTGCTGATTTTGCTGCCGGGCTTGATGTTTCCCGCTATGTCATTCTGGCATTCGTGTTGTTGATCTATCTCATAGGGGGATGTTTTATAGACTCCCTGGGATTTCTGGTGCTTACGATTCCTATCTTTTTTCCTCTGGGGATGGCCCTTGGTTTCGATCCAATATGGTACTCGATCATTTTAACCATGGTAACAACCATGGGAGCGATCACACCGCCGGTCGGCGTAAATATATACGTCATCAAGGCATTGGCTCCGGAAATACCCCTTGGCACTATTTTCCGAAGCGTTAGTTTTTTTCTGGTGGCCTGCATTGTATGTATAATTATACTAATAATTTTTCCTCAAATTGCTTTGATAATACCGTCGATGGGGCAGTAGAAAGAATGATTGGGGCTGTGGAGCAATGGTTTTAGAGATAATTTTTTTCCTTTTGCCTCCTCATTACTCCATATAACTATCACAAAAATAGGGACATAATCTCAAGACTTTAAGATACCTTTCACGTTTAAAGAAAGGTTGGATAATTTATGAAAAAGACTTTTATGCCCACTGTGGAAACGCGTTACGAGTTGGCAGAGTTGCAACTCAAAGGATTGCAATGGACAGTGAACCATGCCTACAACGGATCACCTTTTTATAAGGCAAAGATGGACGATACAGGTG
>JAUUWD010000201.1 GCA_030589225.1 Desulfobacteraceae bacterium
TTCTGACCCGGGATACCATTCCCTTCTGCACATTATGAGCAAGGCGACTCGATTCGGCTATTTTTGTGTTGAGCATAAGGTCGTTCAAAATCGTCTGGAGATCGCTTATATTCTTTTCAGAAGTAGCATTTTCCCTTGCCGCCACCATTACCGACCTCTCATCCGTTGCCATATTGAGGAAATAGGTTTCCAACCCGGAGATTTTTCTATTTCTGTGGGCGTTAACGTGAAGTGATATAAATAGATCTGCCTTTTTCATATTGGCAATGGCGGTTCTCCGTTCCAGTGGCAGGAAAACGTCCCTGTTCCGGGTGAGAAAGACCTCGCACCCAATCTCCTCTTTGATCTTTTTTTTCAGAATTCTGGCGATACTCAGAACAATGTTCTTTTCTTTCACTCCCCCACGGGCATTACAGCCCGGATCTTTGCCCCCGTGTCCGGGGTCGATCACGATTCTTTTGACATTCAGCCCAAGCTGTCTGGCAAGTGACATCGAGTCTTTGGGAACTTCAGCCCTCCTGACACCTTTTCTTACGGTTCTTTTTTTCAGGGCCAGCTTGGGCTTATCCCCGGCATTCTTCTTTACAGTCCTCCGCACGTCCAGCACAATCCGGAATGGGTCGTGAAGATGGAAAACCTTATAACCCTCGATACTTTCGGCGTCAAGTACGACTCGCACGGTATCTTTCGTGTATTGACCTGCCCTGGCCCTCTGAAGCAGACCGTCTTTAATAGGCACAGGGCTTTCAATCTTGGAGGTAACATGGGAATTTTCAAGGTCCAGATAGAGCCTGCGCGGTTTCTTGAGATCTGGATCTGCTTTGAGGAGGTGGTGTTTATATTTGACAGGACCATCAAGGTCGATGACCACCCGGGTGTAATTAGGTGTTGACCAATGCCTGATATCCTTGACCGCAATGGATGTGCACTTTTCTCCTGCACGGTCTCTGTCATTGTCTTTTCCGCTTAAAACTTCGGCCAACTGATCCAACATCTTTTTTGCCTTTGGCCGCATATCTCCAGACGGATATTTTATGTCCACTTTCAAGAATTCCACGTAGGCGCGGGTGGGATCCTTTTTGTGTTTGTAAAAGATTTCTCCGATTTTATATTGGGCGTCATCACTTAGTCGATGGTCTTTGTATTCATCCGTCAATCGCCTATACAAAAGAAGGGCTTGATCCAGGTCATGAGACTTTCCGGAATAAGTGTAAAGCCATGTAAAAAGCCTGGCCGAATGATATAAGGCCCAGGGCGCTTCATCACTTTTGGGGTAACGATTGTATATCTTTTCATATTGGCGAATACAGTTTGACCAATTGTGACGATATTTTTTCTTTTTAGCCGAGCCGTACAAAGATTTACGACACTGGTCAGCCTCTTTCAGGATCAAGGCGGGCTTTTTGGGAATTTTAGCGAGGGCTTCAGATCCACCCGGAAAGGAAGTGGCCAAAAGAACCAGTATAATCACCAGTAAAATACAATTAATTTTCATAGTTAATCTTTAATGAATAGCCTCAAATACCATGAAACCTTAGCAATTCCAGACCTCGTTAAGTGGTTAACGAGATCTGGTGTTTGAGCCCACATATTCCTTCAAATTATTGAGCTCAGTCAAGGCCTCCAGCGGGGTCATGCTGGAAATATCCAATCCCGAAATCCATTCTCTCAGTTTCCGATCCTGAGGCATGAAAAGGCTTAGTTGCACAATGTCACCTTCATCCTTCTCAGAAGAACCCTGTGCCAGGCGAGGCCTCCCCACATCATTCAGTTCCGTTCCCTCCAGATTATGGAGTATTTCCTTAGCCCGTAACAAAATCTCTTCGGGTAAACCGGCAATCCGTGCCACTTGTATTCCATAGCTCCGGCTTGTTCCTCCTGGAACGAGCTTTCTTAAAAAGATAATCCTGTCATTCCACTCCCGGACCGCGATGTTAAAATTTTTCACCCGCTGTTTGGATGCCACCAGGTCTGTAAGTTCATGGTAGTGAGTTGCAAAAAGGGTCCGCACTCCCTTCCCATCCCTGTCGTGCAACGCCTCTGCTACTGCCCAGGCGATGCTCAAGCCGTCATATGTACTCGTCCCGCGCCCAATCTCATCCAGGATAACCAGGCTTCTCGGTGTTGCATGGCGCATGATATTTGCTGTTTCGTTCATCTCCACCATGAAAGTGCTCTGCCCCCTGGCAAGATCATCCGAGGCCCCAACCCGTGTAAAGATGCGATCCACAATACCAATGATCGCTTTAGAAGCCGGGACAAAGCTGCCCATTTGAGCCATAAGCACTGTCAGGGCAGTCTGCCTGAGAATGGTGGATTTCCCTGCCATATTAGGCCCGGTAATGATTAACATCTGCTGTTTCCCGGAATCCAGGTGTATATCATTTGGCACAAAGTCCTCATCTTTGACAGTTTGCTCGATAACAGGATGCCGGCCATCTACAATGTCTATGCCAGCACTCTCATTTATTTCCGGACAGGTATAATTGTTCATTTCGGCAGTCTCGGCCAACCCTGTTAGCACATCAATTTCCGCAATAAACTCAGCCGTTTCTTTGATACGCTGGTTCTCAAGTGCCACCTTTTTGCGTATCCGGTCAAAAATCTCGAATTCTAACACGACCCGCTTCTCTTCTGCGCCCAGCACCTGCTCTTCCATGGTCTTTAAGGATTCGGTGATATAGCGCTCACCATTAACAAGCGTCTGTTTTCTGACATAATCAGGAGGTACAAGATGCAAATTGGCCTTGGTTATTTCGATATAATATCCAAAAACCCTGTTAAATCCCACCTTCAGGCTCGATATGCCGGTCCTTTCCCGCTCAGAGGCAGCAAAATCTGCAATCCAACTTTTTCCGTCCCGGCTCAAAGAGATCAATTTATCCAACTCAGCATCATATCCCTCTTTGATAATGCCGCCCTCTTTGACCAAGACCGGCGGGTCTTCATGGATTGCCTCATCTATTAAGCGCGCGATATCTTGAAGGGTGTCTAATCTGGTGGCGGTTTCTGACAAGAGCGTGCTTGTTGAGTTTCCCAGCATTTCCTTGATGAAAGGGAGCCTTAAAATAGAGATTTTGAGGGCCAAAAGGTCTCTGGCGTTGGCCCTACCCAGCGCAACGCGACCGTTTAGACGTTCCAGATCGTAGATCTCCTTGAGCTCCCCTCTGAGCTCCTCCCTCAGCACGGGGTCTTCCTTTAACCAGGCTACACCAGCAAGTCTACCTCTGATTTTTTCAAGATCAACGAGGGGATACACCATCCATTTTTTTAAGAACCGACCTCCCATGGGGGTTAGTGTTTTATCCAGGATTTGACACAACGATCCCTTCTCGGATTGCCTCCGCATGGTCTTAAGGAGCTCCAGGTGATCGCAGGTGGTTTCATCCAGAAACATAAAATCGCCAAGGCGATAAGTTATGATCTCTTTGATATGCTCAGGATTTTGTTTCTGTGTATCCTGAAGATAGCGAATAAGGGCCCCAGCAGAAATGATTCCCTGTGGCATATCTTGAAGTCCAAATCCCGATAGAGAACTGACGCCAAACTGTTCTTTCAAGAGGGCTTTCGCCCTCTGTGGATCAAAAGCATCCTTTTTTTCTATTTCAACACGGTAATTAGACAGCTCCTTTCTGCCGGACAAACCCTCATTTTCAACGATCAGGACTTCAGCCGGATCAATTCTTCCTAATTCGTTAATCAGCTCATTCCACGAGCTAACTTCTGTGACTCGAAACTCGCCGGTCGATAAATCCATATGGGCCAACCCGTACATTTCATCCCTGCCAACCTGACGTTGCCCGCCCTGCAAGCCCCTGGCCTGTTCATTGCGGACAGCTGAAGCACTGCGCATAGGGCCGCTCGATATTGCTGCCATGTAAAGGTTTCTTTTATCTTCAACCTCCTGTTCATCCGTAATAGAACCAGGAGTAACTACCCTTATCACCTCCCTCTTTACAACGCCCTTGCTTGATTTTGGGTCTTCGGTCTGCTCACAGATGGCAACCTTCCACCCGCCACTTACGAGCTTCATGATATAAGATTTACGGGCATGATGGGGTATGCCGCACATGGGGACCTTAGCCCCGTTGAAGGTTCCCCGAGAAGTCAGGGTAATGCCTAGAATTTTTGACGCGGTCCGGGCATCATCAAAAAACATCTCATAGAAGTCACCCATGCGGAAAAACAAAATTGTATCAGGATATTCGCCCTTGATACCCAAGTATTGCCTGAGCATGGGCGTCAATTGGTTCATACTACGCCTCGTCAACACCCTGGGGCAATTGTGGCAGTGTGTTTTTGGGTTGAGCAGCAGGAGTTGGTCGCGCTCTCGGTTGGTCTATCAATTGAATGGAGTCCCAGGTCTTGCACTGTGGGCATTGCCACTGAAGCTCACCGGGTATAAAACCGCATTCTGTGCATTGAAACCTCAGGTAGGCCACGTTTAGCTGTTCGATAAGTTCCTTGTAATCAGTGAGTGCGTCTTTTTCCCTGTAGTCAGCAAGGAGTATCTCCCCTCTAAACTTCCTGGCCTCCCAAAAGGAAGGCGCCAATTCCAGAGCAATGCGTATCTGGTCAAGGGCATCATCAATGTCGTTTTCATTGTAGAGATA
>JAUUWD010000106.1 GCA_030589225.1 Desulfobacteraceae bacterium
AATGTATATTTTGCCTGAATCTGTGGGATTGTAACGTCTGTGTCTGCCGCGCCCAAATCCGGTGTATTCGGTGTAACAAGAGCTACCTGGAAGTCTCCGAACTTGGCCCGGACCATTGGATCCCTGCCAATGTAGACGCCGCCCACATCGAGCATGCCATTATCCGGGCCATACGCCTGGTCACTGTAGCACATGCATAAAGGGACGTAATTTTGCCCAACGCCGAGCTTGAAGTTACCAAAGTCGTACTCGCCCCAGAGGAGCCTGAGGTTTGGTGTGCTGCCATACTCAAACCGGCCAGTGAGATTATCACCAGCCTTTACATTGGCGCCAATCCTTGAGTTACCTTGCAAAGAATGATTCAAGTCAAGGTCATCTTCACCAGTGGGACCCAATTCTTCCGAAACGTCTGTCCAGAATGTGGTTATCCTGGCGCTGCCGTAAAAGCTCCACTCAGCCGCAAAGGCAGGTGCCGTAAAGGCAACCACAAAAATAGCAGCTGCACACAAAACAAATAATTTTTTCATAACTCTTTCCTCCTAAAGAAAGTAAGTTTAGTTGAACAACGATTTAAAACAATTTCAAAAAAAACCTCCTGTTTCACCTCCTTTCTCTATTAAATACATAAAACCGCCAAGCGATTTTATGGTGTCCCGCCTGTCTTCGGCAGGACCTTGCCGCTGAAAAGGGAACATTCCTTATTTACCCCTCTTCAGTAAAGAAAAAACAACAGGCGTTAAAATAACACTATGAAATAGAAATGTCAAGCTTTTTTTTACCTTTTTTTTTACCTTACTTGCAATTCAGACACTAAATGGACATCTGTGGCTGAATGTGGCCGAGATTTGTATGCAAAGCTCACATCGCCATACAAGGAGCGTAAACTGTCCACAACCGCAGAATCATAGCGAGGGAGTAGTTTTGATGAGGAAGCGGATTATTCTTTTTCAAATGCCTAAATTCCTGCGGTCAAATAACTCTTCTGGAATTCACAATATTCATCATCGGTTAGAGGAAATGGCGCAATGCATTGGGGACACTTGCTGTTGACGGGGCATTGCTGACATCCACGTTCGTCTGTCTTTTGTCTGATACGCCATTCTGTTTGCTCTCGGAATGATTCCAATTGGAGCTTATCACTTACCCTAGATATAACCGGGAAATGTACACACGGTGTCAACCCCTGGTGCTGATCACAAAAGATATGGGTCAGCAGCGCCGCGGGACATGTTGCGCCAAACCAGCGCAACCATCGGCAAGACTCAAAAAGATCAAAATCCAGTAGTTCTGCCTGGGAATAGGATAAGTTTTTTCCGTTTTTTTTCTTAAAGTTCCGTAAGAACCGCGCTAAGCATTCAAAGTCCTCACGGTCATTTATGGCTACGAAGACCCTTCTGCCGTTATCAGGGTTTTGAAAACTACCCAAATCCTTCAAAGGCAAATAATAGGGAGTGCTTTGGTCGGCTTCCTCTATCCCCTTGATTCTTTTCAGGGAATTTTCCCGAGCCGGGACAACGTGGAATAGTGCGTTTTTGAGGGGAAGGTTTTGAAGGATTTGGGAATATTCGGTCCCGGATATGGAGAGACCTTCAGGGCAGAATAAGGTTGTAGAAAGCCCTGCATATTCTGGAAGAAAATGTCGCTTAAAATCAGGGTTGGAGGGACACGTTTCAAGTCCCAATACAAAAGGCTTGTACTTCATTTGTTCATTGCGAAGCGGCGTGCATTTCGATGCGTAACTCCACCCTCGCAATAAGACACCAAACCGTTTCCGGTCCCGTTGAAATACCATGGCGTTTTTTAGCGGCGCTAGGGATCGGGTCGGAATTGGGGCCTTGGTATAACGGTGGCCATACTTTCCCATATATCCTTCAGGGTAGATATCCCACTCATACCCAAGGGTTTTGGCATTTTTCTCTAACTCCGTACCCTCCAACACGTTTAAGAAGTTGTGATAGTACAGATCTACATCCAGATCTCGTACAAACTGTAGCGTTTGTCTGGCATCGTCCATCGTCTCGGTGGGCAAACCGACAATCATACTCACCGATGTGAACAATTCTTGGGCCTTGCCCCATTTTACGGCCGTTTGGATTTGATTGAGAAAACGTTTTTCAGCTTTAACATCATTTTCTTTTCGATTACGGTTGGCAGTCACTTTGCCTATTTTTTTCAAGATCTTCGGGACCGCGGATTCCAGACCGAAATTAATTTTTTTGGCGCCGGCTGCTTTTAGCAGCGCTATCAGCGCCTCATCCACATAGTCGGCGCGGGTATCGATCCATAACTTCACCGGCGGGTTGAAATTCTTTCTTATCAACCGTCTGCATAAGAGTTCGATCCGCTTTCGCGAGAGTGTCAGGGTCTCATCATAGATCATGATCATGACGTCTTCTTTCTCAGGGTGAAACTGAAGCACACTATTACGAATCCACTCAATTTCCGACAAGACGCGATCGACCGAGTGAAAGTGAACTTTATGATCCGTCAAAGAACTGAACTGGCAGTAAATACATTTGAATGGGCATCCGCGTGAAGTGAGTATACCCACAACCGTCTTGTCCCGGAAGTAGTTCTCGGGAATTATGCCTTTCAAATAAGGTGAAGGGTATGTATCCAATGCGCTTTGTGGGTCAAGATGACCGGCATTGTCCTGTAAGACTGTACTGCCGGGGATAGACTGAATGATTTTTCCGTCCTTCTTACCTAAGAAACAGACACCGGGTATGCTTGCGAGGAATTCGTCCGACCAAGGCGTGGTATGGGTCATCAAACGCAATAACGGCTTTTCGCCTTCTCCCGCAATGCAAACATCAACATATTGGCGATACCTATCGATGATCTGCTCGGGTTTATAGCGAATCTCAGGCCCGCCCCAAATGATGGGCAGTTCAGGATAGGTGTGTTTTATCGCCCGTGAGAGGGCGGTTGTTTCGGGGAGGTTGGATCCATAGATCGTGAAGCCGACACTTCTCGGTTTCGTTGTTTGGACAAACTCCAATATCTGTCCGAAACCAGGATCGTTGTCATACCTCCCATAAAAAAATGAGGCATTAATGCCATGTTCTTTCAGGTAAGATCCCAGATAGGCCGCCCCGAGAGTGATATCGAATCGATGCGGCGGTGGATGCCCCGCATACGGGCAAAAACAAAACAATATATCCGTTTGTTGTTTTGAGGTGGCTTTCCGATTGTAATCGGGGGTACACAACATTGGAACAGATTCCTCTCGTTACTTTGAAATACACTTGTTAGGGCTTCATTAACTGTGACAGTTTAGCAAATGACCCTGGCGCTCTGCTTCAACAGGGTTATAGATGAAAGAAACTTGCTTCAAGTTTCTTAGGAGCGCTTTGAAATAGATCATTGTCGAAGAAGAGACCCCAACGGCCCTTATAACCCTATTTCAAGGCGCCTAATCAATACCATTAACCAATGTCACCGGAAACCTGACTGGATGGCATCCCGCAGGAGGTAATCCTTTATGCCTGAACAGGGGTATGATTACAGTAGGCGGCTAGACACCGAGATATTTCTTCCGAATTTCTTTGTTGTGGCGGAGCGTTCTACCGGTGCCGTGATAGCGGATTGATAAGACGTCGCCTTTTGTGAAAAGGAGTATAGTGAAATCGGGTTTATGCGTCAAGGCAATTACCTTACCACGAAAACGTCAAAGATAAGTTTAGCCTCATGATTTTTGATTATAATTCCTTTATCTCTAAAAAAATCCCCCTCAATCCCCCTTTGCTAAAGGGGGAAGCTAAGAGTCCTCCCTTTAATAAAAGGGTGTTGGGGGGATTTTAACTCACCTTTTGGCTTTGACCAGTCCCTGTTCGCCTCATCCCCTTAAAATACCATAGAACTGCCCCGACCGGTCAGTCTTATCTCCTACCTTGGTGCCGCAGAACTGGCACCGGTACTCATATTTATCGCCCTCAGGTAATACCAGAAGCAGGAATTTCCTCACCGGCACTGCCCGGCCGCATTTCGGGCAATAAAGTTCCGTGGCCTCAAGATCCCGGAAATCCGCCTGTGGCTCCACCTGGCTTTGCTGTTTTGTCTGAATAAATTTGAATGGGGCGTTTTTCATAATGAAATCACTTCGCGATTTAATACAATGCGGCTTCGCCGCTTTTTAGTAACATCTCAATAAGTCCGGGCATTCCGACTGCTTCCCCCTTTTGCAAAGGGGGATTGAGGCCCGCCCTCCAGCCAAGCGGAGCGAGGCGGACGGGGGGATTTTTATAGTACAGCCCGGACTGGTACACTTTTGCAGCGCGCTCGTGAAATTCGGACGCCATGTTATAAGCATACACAAGGAGATTGGTGTCAATCGCAAACATGCTCAGAAGCCCCTTTCAGAATACCTCGTATCCCGATCCACATCAACATGTTTCCCCAAACTAAATTTTCGCAACTTGAATGACAATCCTTTGGGTAGCAATAGGTACAAAGTTCTTGATATGATTTATTATATTATAAATTATATGTGTTGCCACCGTGCATGTCAATAAATTTGGATTTAGGTCAGCGATTCTAATTATGGCCACAAACAGTCGTAGGTTGGGTTGAGTGTAAGCGAAACCCAACGCATTTTGCTGGTAAAAACCTCAAGATATTGAGAAAATACCCAAAAATGTGGTATGAGTTGAATTTATCGCTCGAAATTTGAATAATTGAAAGGAGGAACTTATGAAGATAAAACACATTGATCACATCGGTATTGCGGTAAAGAGTATTGAGCAGGCAGGCAAATTCTATACAGAGATTCTGGGGCTCAAGATCCAGGATATTGAAAACGTGGCTGATCAAAAGGTGAATGTGGCTTTTTTGCCCATTACAGACAGCGAGGTGGAATTGCTGGAGTCCACTGAACCGGATGGGCCGGTGTCAAAATATATAGATGCCAGGGGAGAAGGTGTCCAGCACATTGCCTTTCGCGTGGAAAATATTGAAGAGGCCCTTGAGGAACTAAAATCAAAGGGGGTCCGGCTCATTGACCAGACGCCCAGAAACGGTGCTGGGGGCGCAAAGATCGCCTTTATTCATCCAAAAGAGACCAACGGTGTTCTGGTGGAGATATGTGAGAGGGGTTAAATGATCTGTATCAGGGCATGTACCCGATTCCTTTATACAGACAGAGAGTCCTTTTAAGATACTTCTTATAAGAAATCTCAATTTGTCCAAGGGATTCGACTTTTCGGAACATATGCCAGGACCTTGGCTTATAGGATACCAGAAGGGCAGACTTGCCTTTCCATTTCTTATGGTCAATCCAGGGGAATCGATCCGGGCCCTCCTTGCGCACCCACAAGAGCGGCCGCAGGTCAGGAGCATAGAAGGCGATTTCTCCCAGAAGCTGATGCCTTGATATGCAGATGAAGTCGAGATTCAGTTCCTCTCTTTTCTTCTGCACCACGCTCGCAATTTCTTTTCCCCCGATGAATTCTTTCATTCTAATGATGTCGAGAGAACGCCCGCCCACGGCAATCCCGAAACCAGCGGGCAATGAAAAGTAGATCAACCCAAAAAGCATTATGAAAACGAGCAGGCTGACCGTTGCCTTACGGAGTCTCTTTCCATAGAAATCCCAATCCGCAGCAACAAGAATCACACCTGAAAAAAAGGCAAGCATTGGCCAGTTGGCACTTACCTTTCCCTTCAATGCTGAAATGGCAAAGAACACCACAAAGGCCCAAAAAAATGCTCCAAGAAATTTTCTTCTCTCATCTCCTGAAACGATTCCCCTGGCCGAACTCCAAAACGTTAGACCACCCAGAAGCGGGGTTGCCACAAGCAAAAGCCCCCCCATGTAACCGGGGAAGGTCTGCCACGGTTTATATCCATCTGCGGAAAACCCATGGTGAAGTTGAAACCGGAAGGAAATCCAGTCATTTTCAAGATTCCAGACAAGGACAGGAATGAAAACAATCAGGGCGATAATGCCGCCTAAGAGTGCGCCGAAAAAAATACTCCTCCGCTTGTCAGGCGTCATCAGGAAGAAAAATCCCAATCCTAGAAAATAGAGTACCATGTTGTACTTGGACAACAGGCCCAGGCCAACA
>JAUUWD010000261.1 GCA_030589225.1 Desulfobacteraceae bacterium
ATAATAAGCCTTCAGCTTTCAGATGTGCCCTTAGTGATGAATGCTGATTACTACTACTTCAGATCTCGTTAAGTGGTTAAGTAGTTGAGTCGTTAAGTTGTTGTTATAATGATCATATCTATTATTTGCCTAAAATTTGGACATTCGGTGTTTGAAAAGTTATAACATCTGGAAATAATAGTAATTATTTTCCTACTCAACCATTTAACCACTCAACTACTCAACGAGGTCTAGAATCTTTGTAATTAATCAAGGGAATTGAAAGACATTTCTTTGAATAGTCAATCGGCAATATAAAATCAACAATATTCCTACAGAGGCAGTTATGGAAAAAGATGGGACAGAAAAAGATCAACTCATGAAGGTTTTAACACCGAGAGAAATTGTTTCAGAGCTGGACAAATACATCATCGGGCAAGACCAGGCAAAGCGTTCGGTAGCCATTGCCCTGAGAAACAGGTGGCGCCGACAGCAAGTCCCTCCGGAACTGAGGGATGAGATCGCCCCGAAAAACATCATCATGATTGGCCCCACAGGGGTTGGAAAAACTGAAATTGCCAGGCGCCTTGCCCGCCTTGCCAAATCCCCGTTTCTCAAAGTAGAGGCCACTAAATTCACCGAGGTAGGATACGTGGGTCGTGATGTGGAAGCCATTGTCAGGGACCTGACAGAACTGGCTGTCAATATGGCCAAAAAAGAGGAACAGGAAAGCGTGAAGGTGAAGGCCCGTGAACTGGCAGAGGAAAGGCTGCTTGATATTCTACTGCCCAGAAAGAAGGAGGAACTTCGTGGAGAAGAGGAGGGGGAGAAGGAAAAAATATTGGAAGTGGTAAGGACGGAAAAAACAGAAAGCTCCTCCACACGTGAAAAATTGCGGCGTATGTTAAGAAAGGGGAAGCTGGATGAGCGTTATGTGGAGTTAGAGGTGACCGACAGCAATGTTCCCATGGTTGAGATATTTTCGGCCGCAGGCCTCGAAGAAATGGAGTTTAACGTGAAGGAGGTTTTCGGGAATATCTTTCCATCCAAAAAAAAGAAGAGGCGTGTGAAGATCCCGGAGGCCACGGAAATCATATTTCAAGAGGAGTCACAAAAGCTTATCGATATGGATAGGGTTATCGAAAGCGCAGTCCGCATGACAGAACAAAATGGCATCATATTTCTGGACGAACTGGATAAGATTGCAGGCTCAGAGTCTTCATACGGTCCTGATGTATCCCGGGAGGGAGTACAGCGTGATCTCCTGCCTATTGTGGAAGGTTCAACGGTTATCACCAAATACGGGATGGTTAAGACTGACCATATCCTGTTCATTGCGGCAGGCGCTTTCAATGTAAGCAGGCCTTCGGACCTTTTGCCGGAGTTTCAGGGAAGATTTCCTATCAGGGTGGAACTGGATTCCCTTTCTATGGATGACTTTGTTCGAATTCTCACAGAGCCAAAAAATGCGTTGATCATTCAATATAAGGCCTTACTTGCCACGGAGGGAATTGAGCTTTTGTTTGAGGATTCGGCTGTCAGAGAAATTGCCAGCATGGCCAGCGATGTAAACGAACGTACGGAGAATATCGGAGCCCGTCGCCTCCATACCGTCATGGAGAAGTTGCTTGATGAGATATCATATGATGCCCCGGATATGACCGCCAAGAGTGTGCCTATTACCAAAAAATATGTGGAAGAAAAACTGGCGGACATACTGGAGGATGAAAACCTAAGCAGGTATATCCTGTAACTGTTGCAAAAAGGTGTAATATTCCGAAATGCCGAATGACCAAAAAGACATAGCAAATGTTCTAATTGAAGCACTTCCATACATACAGAGATTTAACGGGGCTACCATCGTTGTAAAGTATGGCGGCCATGCCATGGTGGATGAACGGCTAAAGAGAAGTTTTGCTCTGGACATTATTTTAATGAAATATGTGGGAATGAACCCCATTGTGGTCCATGGCGGGGGGCCGCAGATCGGTGACTTTTTGAGAAAGCTGTCCATAGAAACAGAATTCGTGGGTGGCATGCGTGTTACGGACCAGCAGACCATGGATGTGGTTGAGATGGTCTTGATGGGAAAGGTCAATAAAGAGATAGTAACCCTAATCAATCGAAACGGCGGCCGTGCTGTTGGACTGTCCGGTAAGGACGGGTTCCTTATTACGGCCAGAAAGATGAAGTATCTGAGGGAAAAGGGAAACGATCAGCCACCTGAGATCATCGATATTGGCATGGTGGGAGAGATCACCTCTGTGGACAATCGGGTCCTCATGAGCCTTACCCAAAGCGGGTTTATCCCGGTCATTGCCCCTGTAGGTGCGGGTGAAGAGGGAGAGACATACAATATCAATGCGGATCTGGTGGCAGGGCACATAGCAGCATCCCTTAATGCCAGGAAGCTGGTCCTCCTTACTGATACGGAAGGGGTGCTTTCTAAGGATAAGACCTTGATATCAACCCTCAAAACGGAGGAAGTGGATCAACTGGTAGACAATGGAACCATCAAAGGGGGTATGATACCCAAGGTAAATTGTTGCATGGAGGCTCTAAAGAGTGGTGTTAGAAAGGCACACATTATCGATGGTCGACAGGATCACGCAATTTTGCTCGAGATTTTTACAAAGGTTGGTGTGGGTACGGAGATTGTGCATGGGGATGAGAAATGAATGATCAAAATGAGACAACCATGAGTTTGGCAGACAAGTACATGTTTAAGACATACGCGCGGTTTCCTTTAACACTGGTTCGAGGAGATGGGTGCCGGGTGTGGGATGAAGACGGAAAGGAATATCTTGACTTTGTTGGGGGTATTGCGGTGTGCGCCCTGGGGCATAGCTCACCGATTGTGAGTAAGGTCCTGGAACATCAATCAAAAGAATTAGTACACGTTTCGAACCTCTATTACACCAGGCCACAGACAGAATTGGCTCAACTCTTAGTGGAAAATTCTTTTGCAGATCGGGTGTTTTTTTGTAACAGCGGGGCTGAAGCCAACGAGGCAGCTATCAAGCTTGCGCGTCGTTACGCCAATGAAAAGTTCGGACCTCAAAGGCATCTAATTATATCTATGGAGGATTCCTTCCATGGCCGGACCATGGCCACGCTTTCGGCCACAGGCCAGGAAAAGGTTAAGGCCGGGTATAATCCTTTACTGGAAGGGTTCACATTTGTACCCTTTAATGATCTCGAAAGCCTTGATCGGGCCCTGGATGAATCGGTCTGTGCAGTAATGCTTGAACCAATCCAGGGGGAAGGGGGGGTTGTTTTACCTGATGCCGATTATTTGAAAGGCGTTAAAGCATTGTGCCAGGATCGAGAGGCGCTCTTGATGTTTGACGAAGTGCAGGTTGGTATGGGCAGGACAGGCAAGCTTTTTGCTCATGAGCATTACGGGATTACGCCGGATATCATGACCCTGGCAAAGGCCCTTGGCAATGGCCTGCCCATAGGTGCGATGCTCGCTATCGAGGAATTAAGTAATGCTTTTGGTGCTGGAAGCCATGCCACCACTTTCGGAGGCACCCCTTTGGTAACTACTGTCTCAAAGGCAGTGGTGACGAGTCTTCTGGAAGATGGATGGATCGACCACTGTCGGGTCGTGGGAGATTACTTCAAAGAGAGACTGGAGGAACTGGCTAAGAAATATGACTTCATAAAAGAGGTCAGGGGACAGGGCCTCATCCTTGGAGTGGAGATGATGAGACCGGGAGCCGAGGTCGTGAAAGCCATGATGGGAAAGGGTTTCCTGATTAACTGTACCCAGGAAAAAGTTCTTCGTTTTATACCACCACTCATTGTTGAAAAGAAAGAGATTGACCTGCTGGTAGAAACC
>JAUUWD010000124.1 GCA_030589225.1 Desulfobacteraceae bacterium
GTTTCATCTATAAAATCGATCCCGCTCATTGAAGAAAAAGGGGATAAGGATTATGCCTATTCCGGGTTGACCCTGAATCTCCTTTTCATACTTGTTTATATCACATCCCTGATTTACTTCTTCCTAAACTGATCGGTTCTAGGTTTAGGGTTCCAGCCAGCCCTGCCCCATCGGAACCTTCGCATTAAATCATTAAATTATTAAACCTGTAGCTCGGCAAAACCACAGAACCCTACCAGATCATAGCATCATGTAGTGGTACCTCGTTATCTGACCACAACATATTGCGCTCAAATCACAAAAAAATTAATTATACAAGTGTCTAATTAATTTGCTTTTTTTCTTGACAAATTGCAGAGAGTTACGTATAAGTGTCAGAAAGTGTCACAAAGTGTCAAGAAGTGTCAGAGAATCTACCTATGTTTAGAGGTCGCTCAAGACATACACTGGATGCCAAAGGCCGTTTGGCAATCCCCGCCAGGTTCAAGGAGGAATTGGACCAGGGGGACAATGATTGTCTGGTTGTCACCAACCATGACGTGTGCCTGTGGGCCTTTGCCAGAGCAGATTGGAGGGTAATCGAAGAGAAAGCCTCGAATCTCCCCCAATTCAGTCGCTCTGCCCATACCTATCTTAGATATTTTATATCAGGTGCCGTGGAATGTCCAATTAAACAGGGAAGAATAACAATCCCTCCGGATTTAAGAGAAATTGCAGGGCTGAAAAAAGAGGTGGTGCTTGTTGGAGAATTGAAAAGATTTGAGATCTGGGAAAAGGACAGGTGGGAAGAGGAATTTCGGCGGGTTAGAGAGAGCTTCCCGGCGATCAGTGAGTCCCTTTCAGAATTAGGTATTTAAGGGTCTGGCCTTGGAATACCCCCATCAACCGGTCCTCGTTCATGAGGTTGTCAAGCACCTTGTTTCTATTCCTGAGGGCACTTATGTGGACGGAACCGTTGGTACCGGGGGACACAGCCAGGCCGTCGGAAAGCGCCTGTCGGGAAAAGGCCGATTAATCTGCCTGGACATGGACCCGGATGCAGTTAGTACATCAAAGAAAAGAATGGCCTTTCTCGGTGACAACGTCCGCATTATGAAAGCAAACTATGCAGACATGGATAAGGTCCTCGCAGACCTGGGATGCAAGGCAATCGATGGTGTCTTATTAGACCTTGGGATGTCCTCTTACCAGCTTGAAAAATCAGGCAGGGGTTTCAGTTTCAGCAGGAATGAGCCTCTTGATATGAGGATGGACCCTGAAAATGAACTAACGGCACTTCATCTGGTGAATAACTTGGAACCAAGGGATCTGGAACGTATATTTAAGGACTATGGTGAAGAAAGGCGGGCTAAATCAATTGCAAGAGCCATAGTCAGGGCACGCCTGAAAAGCCCCATTGAAACCTCCTCTCGCCTGGCGGCTGTGGTTAAATCGGTGTTTTCACCGTCTCATGGTTCCTGGGCCAGGCATCCTGCTACCCGGACATTCCAGGCCCTAAGAATAGCAGTCAACCGAGAATTGCAAAACCTTGAAATATTCTTAAATGAGATTCCCCTGCTAATGGCGAAGGGAGGGAGGCTGGTTGTTTTATCCTACCATTCTCTTGAAGACAGGCTTGTCAAACAGACAATGGTTAATTGGGAGAGACCATGTACATGTCCGCCGGAATTTCCCCGTTGCGTTTGTGGCAAGGTGCCGCTTTTCAGGCGCCTTTTTAAAAAAGGGATCAAACCGAGCGGAACCGAGATCAAGAACAACCCAAGGGCACGCAGCGCTATATTGAGAGTCGCAGAAAGGGTTTAGCCATGACAAGACCGGAGAGGGTTTCGAACATGGTGCGATCAAGAAACGCCAAGACAGGAGTTCGCATCAAGAATTACCGGGTTAAGAAACGAATATTGAATATGAAAAGCAAACAAGCCTTGTTGATCATATTTATGCTGTTTCTGTTTATGGGAAGCAGTATCGGTTATGTCTGGTCAAATTTTGAAAGGACCCAGATAGGGTACGATCTAAGTCAGTTAAAAAAGGAGGAGATGAGGCTCAGAGAAACAAACCGGAAGCTCCGCCTGGAATTAGCGATTTTGAAATCGCCTCAGAACCTGGAGACTCTGGCAATCGAAAAACTGGGCTTGAAGCAGCCCTCTCCCGAACAAATTATTGTCTTGCCATGAAGGTAAAAGAAAAAAAGTGGATCAGATTCCGCATTTATTTGGTTGCCGCTTTTTTTCTAATGGGATTGGGGACAATTACGGCCAGGGCCTATCAACTCCAGGTGCTGGAAAAGGATCGGTTGGGAGGCATTGCGCGTGCAGGCTACATCGGGACCACGAAACTCCCCCCGACACGCGGTACTATTTACGATCGGGAGGGGCACGAACTGGCCCTGAGCATTGAAGTTGTATCCATCTATTGTCATCCGAATCGAATTAAAGAAAAGGTCAAAACAGCCAGGCATCTTTCTGGAATCCTCAAGGAAAAACAGGGCACGATCCTGAAACTGCTGAAGAGTCAAAGCTCCTTTGCGTGGATAAAGCGTAAAATAGATCCTGATCGAGCCGCTGAGGTTAAGGCTCTGGACTTAGACGGGGTAGGCGTGATCAACGAAACCAGGCGCTATTACCCTGGCCGAGAGATTGCAGCCCACCTGATCGGATTTGTCGGCACTGACAACCAAGGGCTTGAAGGCCTTGAGAAGAAATACGACCGGCTGTTAAGAGGGCCGCAATACAGCCTTATTCACATGCGAGATGCCCTGGGTCGACCTTTTTCTCTCAGCAGGCCAATCACTTCCGGCCATAGGATGCACGATCTAATCCTCACGATCGACAAAGACATCCAGTATAAGGCTCAACAGGTCCTTGAATCGGCGGTAAAAAAAACAAAGGCCAAATCCGGTCACTGCCTGGTTTTAGACCCGGAAACAGGAGAAATTTTGGCCATAGCCGTGGTTCCAGAGTTCAATCCTAATATTTTTTCCAGATACAGGCCAGCGCAATGGAGAAACCGAATCATCACGGATTGTTTCGAGCCCGGGTCCACCTTGAAGGCCTTTCTTCTGGCCGCGTGTTTGGATGAATATGTAGTCACGCCTAATACCAGTTTTGACTGCGAACAGGGCAAATACAAGATCGGCAGGCATGTAATCCGCGATACCCATAAACACGGCGCGCTGAGCGTATCAGATATTATTGTGCATTCAAGCAATATAGGCGCAATCAAGATTGGCCAGACGCTCGGCTATGAAACGTTTTACGAATATTTAAAGAATTTCGGGTTTGCCAGCAAGACAGGCATTGACCTGTTGGGTGAGAGGAAAGGTTTTATTCGTGCCCCCAAACAAGCCAGACCCATCGACCAGGCCAACCTGTTTTTTGGCCAGGGTATGACCGCCACTTCGTTGCAAATAGCTGTGGCTATGGCGGCCATTGCCAACGGTGGAAAATTGATGCGCCCTTACGTGGTTAAGGCGATTATGAATGAATCAGGTGGCGTGGCAAAGAAAACTCGCCCGAAAGTAGTGCGGAGGGTCATTTCGTATCAGACCGCCAGGAGGGTCGCAGGAATTCTCGAGGGGGTTGTGGGCGAGGAAGGCACAGGCCAGATAGCGGCCATCAGCGGTTTCAGGGTAGCAGGAAAAACAGGGACATCTCAAAAAGTTGATCCAAAAAGCAAACAATATTCCAGAACAAAATACGTTGCCACCTTTGCCGGTTTTGTACCAGTGGATCATCCCAGGCTGGTCATATTGGTGGCTATTGATGAACCAAGAGGCATTCCCTATGGTGGCGTGGTGGCGGCGCCTGTCTTCAGCGAGGTAGGGCTGTGGTCTTTAAATCACCTCCAGGTCAATCCAAAGATCAGGTTGGTAGAAAAAGGGATAGATGCCAAGGAAAAGGCCAGCAGCCGTTCAGTTTCAGCACAGGCTGACCGGGTTCCCATAGAAGTAAAGACAGGATTTCTCCCAGATTTCAGAGGTCTCGGGATGAGAAGAGTCATCAGCGAAGCAAGATCTCTGGGGCTGAAGACACTTTTAGAAGGTACGGGGCTGGCGGTTAAGCAGAACCCAAAACCGGGATCTCCACTTCAAGGGGTTCGTACGGTAAAGGTCATTTTCAGGCCGCCAGCATGAAGAGGTTAAAGGCTAAAGGCAATCAGAAGAACGGAAACGTACAATGCAATTAGGAAAACTATTAGACGGAATTGCAGTTAGTGATTCCCGTGGTAATTCTGAAATTGAAATAAAGGGTCTTGCCTATGACTCTCGATCTGTAAAGCCAGGCTATTTGTTTGTTGCCCTCAAGGGACAGACAGAGGATGGCCATGATTTTATAAAAAACGCTCTTCAAAATGGCGCTGTGGCATTGGTTTTGGAGCAATCCAGATGGACAGATACAAAGGCTGCCATAGTTCAGGTCTCAAACTCCCGGGAAGCATTATCCAGGCTTGCGGTAAATTTTTACAATCGACCTTTCAACGGAATGACCCTGATCGGAATTACAGGCACCAATGGCAAAACCACAAGCAGTTATGTGTTGGAATCTATCCTTTCCGCTGCCGGTGCCGTTCCTGGAGTTATCGGCACCATCAATTACCGGTTTTCGGGGCAAACCCTGGAAGCGCCAGTAACAACACCGGAATCCCTGGACCTTATGAGCACTTTGCGGAAGATGGCGGACGGGGGCGTTACAGATGTGGTCATGGAGGTCTCTTCCCACGCGCTCCACCTGGGAAGAGTTAGGGACTGTCCTTTTCATGTCGGAGTTTTTACAAATATTTCAAGAGACCATCTGGATTACCACAATTCAATGGAGGATTACTTTGAGGCAAAAAGCCTTCTTTTCCGGGGTCTTGGAGAAAAGGGGCCTCCTCATTTGACATGGGCGGTAATTAATGCGGATGACCCTAAGGGAGAAGAGCTGATTGGGCTGACAAAGGCCAGGGTTATTACCTATGGCCTTGAAAAAGACCGTGACGTGAGAGCAGAAGGGATTCAGTTGACCAGAAGCGGTATGACTGCCCACATGATAACCCCTGCGGGTGAAACAGATATCCATTCCTCGCTCATCGGCGACTTTAACATTTACAATATCCTGGCGGCTTCGGCTGCTGCCCTGTGTTTAGGGATTGATCTCAATGTGGTGGCCTCAGGGATCGCGCGCCTTGAAGGAGTTCCAGGTCGTTTGGAGTTGGTAAAAAACAAGCAATCATTGGCGATTGTTGTGGATTATGCACACACGCCTGACGCCTTATTAAAGGCAATAAGCTCAGTAAAGCCTCTCACAAAGGGGAGATTGATCACCGTATTCGGGTGCGGCGGTGATCGTGACAAAGGAAAGCGCAGGGAAATGGGCCGTGTGGCCGGAGAGCACAGTGATCTGGCCTTTGTTACTTCAGACAACCCTCGGACTGAAGATCCTGCAGCCATTGCAGCGCAGATCGAGGAAGGTGTGCATGAATCTGGTCTAAAAAAGTTCGAGGGCACTTCTGATGAAGACTTTGCCGGACCGGGGTATATCCTTGAGCTGGACCGGGGCAAAGCCATCCAGTCGGCCATTGGATTGGCTCATGAAAGTGACCTTATCTTGATTGCCGGAAAAGGCCACGAAGA
>JAUUWD010000287.1 GCA_030589225.1 Desulfobacteraceae bacterium
CCCAGTGCGCCAAGATGCTTGATGATGCGGTGAAAATAGAGCAATTGGATGATAGGTTAAAGGTCGTGGATGTGGCAGAGATCGTTACCAACTGCTTGCTGTGATCAGAAAACGGTGAATCCGTCAGCCATCAAAGCCTAATTTTAAAAATGACAAAATATAAAGCTAAACCCTAAAGGAGTAATAGCAATGAATCTATTGTCAGTTACATTAAAAGAGGTGGATCGTGTTGAAATTCTTACAATCATTGAAAACTATGTGGATGTTTTGCTCGAAAATACAGACGTAGTCACCCGTCCCCCACATGCAAAGGGAGGAGAAATCCCCACAGACACTCTTCTGGCAGAACATGGCCTTTCACTCCTTATTACCACGTATCAGGGACAAAAAAGACATAGGATCCTCTTTGATACCGGTTACACTAAGATTGGCGTCCCGCACAATTTAGAGCTATTGGAAGTAGACACAAAAGGGATAGAGACTATTGTCCTGAGCCACGGACATATGGACCACACAGGGTCGCTTTACCAACTCCTTGATAAAATTCCCAACCGCATTCCTTTAGTATTTCACCCGGACGCCTTTATGTCCCCTCGGTATTTTGGCCTCGATGATGGCCGAAGGCTCCTGTTTCCGCAAACTCTTGTAAGAGCTGATCTGGAGGATCGAAATGTTGAGCTTCTGGCAAAAAAGACCCCGACGCTTCTGTCTGATGACAGCGTTATAGTGACCGGAGAGGTAGAACGTGTTACTAAGTTTGAAAAGGGCCTTCCTAATGCCCTCATGGAAAGGGGTGGCAAGTTAGAGAAAGATCCCATATCCGACGACCAGGCCCTGGTTATTAACCTTAAAGGGAAAGGCCTTGTGGTCATAGGCGGTTGCAGCCATGCGGGCATTATCAATACAATCCTGTATGCACGAAAAATGACCGGCATAGAGCAAGTCTATGCGGTCCTTGGAGGATTTCATCTCTCCGGGCCATCGTTCGAACCGATCATTGAAGAAACCATCAATGAATTGAAAAAGATGGGGCCAGAGGTGCTTGTGCCTATGCACTGCACGGGCTGGAAGGCCATTCACCGATTCTCTGAGGAATTTCCTTCTTCCTTTATACTCAACAGCGTGGGTTCACTTTACACACTCACCTGAAAGGGCATGGAATAGGGAATTAGTGTCTGAACGAAAACTAGGAATTTTTTCCAAGATCAAGTCGAAGATCCCGGACTTTGAGCGGGGGAAGGCGAAAATTATAACCACAGGAATACATTTAGTATTTCGAGGATTATAATTTGAGCCTGACGCAGAGATTGGGAAAAATAACAGTTTTCGGTCGGACACGAATTAGAATTGCCGGAAAGCACAAAGGTAAGACCGGTGAGGTATTAATAGAGTGATCATGCAAACTTGGTGTTTCGGTGCCTTCGTGGCAACATACCTGAGCAGTTATAACAAATTAACAGAGGGAGAACGAAATGGATAAACCTGTTGAAAACTATTGGCAGAAGCGCCTGGGCGAGGTCAAGAAGGCATTGGAAGATAACAACTTTGAGGTCTTTCTGGCAGACAATGCCGCTGATGCAAGCAAGATTGTGCAGGAGGAAATTCTTCCCAGGACAGGGGCAAAAACCGTTTCCTGGGGCGGTTCCATGACTTTCATAGCCACCGGGCTCTACAATTCCATAAAGGATAATCCTAACATGGAAATTCTTGACACTTTCAATAAAAGCCTTTCCGGGGAAGAAAAGATAGAACTGCGCAGACGGTCACTCCTTGTAGACCTTTTTATCACCGGAACCAATGCGATTACTGAAATGGGACAACTTGTTAACCTTGATATGATAGGTAACCGCATCGGAGGCATTACATTCGGCCCCAAACACGTGGTCATTCTTGTGGGCCGTAATAAGATCGTATCGGATTTAGAAGATGCCATGTATCGCATCAAAAACTACGTGGCACCTACCAATTCCATGCGCCTGGATATGAAAACACCTTGCGTTAAAACGTCTCATTGCGAGGAGTGTAAAAGCCCGGACCGTATCTGTAACACCTGGACTATCACCGAGAAATCATTTCCCAAAGGAAGGGTAAAGGTAGTTCTGATCAATGAGGACCTGGGATTGTAAAAGAGAAAATACCACTATGGAGGGATATTCATGAAGATTTTGAAATATGCAGCCGGTATCTTATTCACCCTAATTATTGTGGTTGTGATCGGCGTCTATGCATTCCTCCAATCGACCCTGCCAAAGACCAAAGGCAATATCGCGCTGGAGGGTTTGTCGGCCCCGGTAGAGGTGATTCGAGACAAGTGGGGGGTACCCCATATCTTTGCCCAAGACAAAAAGGATCTCTCTTATGCTATTGGGTATGTCATGGCCCAAGACAGGCTTTTCCAGATGGACTTTATGCGTCGAGTTGGAACCGGAAGACTTGCCGAGATCCTGGGTGAGGACTTAATTGAAACCGACCATTTTCTTAGGCTTCTCTTCGTTATGTGGCCTGAAGAGCGAATCGTCAAAATGCTTCGAGGAAAATATCGTGACGCCATGGAGGCCTATGCCGCTGGGGTCAATGAATTTATCAAGACCCATCCATACTCGCTCCCCATCGAGTTCAGGATCCTGGGCTACAAACCTGATCCCTGGAAAATAACCGATGGGATTTATGTTAATCTAACTATGGGATGGGACCTCCAGTCGGGTTGGACAGGTGACCTCACCCTGATGAAACTCATCGAAAAAGTTGGCCTTAAGATGGCTGATGAGGCAATGCCTCCTTACCCCGGGGATGGTCCCACCATTATTCCTGAAGGGATAAAGAATTTTTCCCAAATAGCCAAAACTCTCTATCCACTGGAAAAACTGGTTGAAAAAATACCCATGCGCTTTGTTAGTGTGGGAGGAAGCAACGGATGGGCTTTATCAGGCAAAAAGACCACCACCGGGATGCCTATACTGTGCCAGGACCCCCATCTTGGTCTATCTGCCCCCTCCATCTGGTACGAACTTCATATCAATGCCGAAGACATCGATGCGGCTGGTGTAACCTTTGCAGGATCTCCTGCCGTAGTGATCGGAAACAACAGGGATATTGCGTGGGGATGCACCAATGTGGTGTTGGATGATATGGATTTTTACATCGAAAAGATCAATCCGCAGGATCCCAATCAATATCTCTACAAAGGCAAATGGGAGGATATGAAGGTTGTTAAAACCCTCATCAAAGTCAAAGGGAAAGAGCCGGTGACAAAAGAGATACGCATCACCCGGCATGGTCCGATAATCAACGATATAAAGAAGGGGCTAAAAGAGGTTCTGGCCATGCGTTGGAGCTTGAATGACGCTCTGGGAGGATTGGAATGTTTCATGGTCCTTAATACGGCGAAGAACTGGGAAGATTTTAAGGGCGCCGTCAGACAATTACACGGACCTGGCCAGAATATGCCCTATGCGGATAGAGACGGAAATATCGGCT
>JAUUWD010000033.1 GCA_030589225.1 Desulfobacteraceae bacterium
CTTCATTCTCTGGTGAATTTCACACAGGAGTGTAATGCATTTGTCCTCGATAGGCTATGAGGAGAGTATAATGCCAATGGACAGCAGCAGGCTGAATAAAAGACTCAACACGGATGTACTGCCGAGTGCCTGATTTAATACTGGACCTGCATTTAACCAGGTGAAGCGGATCATATACAGGCCCATGGGCAGAGAAATGACTGGCAAGAGCACCCATCTTGGTGCCAGACCAGTGAGCCAAAAGATGCCCGGCATGGCGTATGCTCCGGCCAGCAAGAGCATGTATTCAATCCTTGCGCCCCGATCTCCTAGAATCACCGCCAGTGTATACTTGCCTGCCTGACGATCAGTGTTGATATCCCGCAGGTTGTTTATCACCAGAATCGCTGTGATCAAAAGCCCGACCGGAATAGCCACCAATATAGTCTGCCAGGTAAGGTACAAGGTCTGTACATAATAGGTCCCACTCACGGCCACAGGGCCGAAGAAAATGAATACAAATAGATCGCCCAGCCCGTGGGAAGCCAGTGGATACGGGCCACCGCTATAGGCCAGTAAGGAAAGAATAGAAGCCAATCCGATTAACAGGATAGGCCAACCGCCCGCATAGATCAGGTACAAACCCACTGCTGCCGCAAGACCAAGCGTGACGATTATTGCAGCCTTTACTCGGGCCGGGGGGATCAGGCCACTCTGGGTGACACGGACTGGTCCCAACCGCTGGGATGTATCAACCCCTTTGATATAATCAAAGTAATCGTTCGCCAGGTTTACTGAGATTTGGAGAAGCAGAGCCCCTGCCATGGCGGCAAGAGCCGGAAGGAACCGGAAGCCTTTGTCAGCAATAGCCATGGCCGTACCCACGAGGACCGGGGCCATCGCAGCGGGCAGTGTGCGGGGGCGAATAGCCAGTGTCCAGGCCCTTACACGTGATATGTTGTGAGGGTGTGTCATCATCATGGCTCATAAGGGCGCACACCCGTATGGACCGCCATGGTCCCGAACATGAATCGATGATAGGATACATCCTTGAGGCCAATGCTTTCCATGATCAGGGCCAATTGGTATGGTGTCTTGAATGCCTGGGTGGATTGTGGCAGGTACATGTAAGCGGCCCTGTTCCGGGCGATCAAGTACCCCAGCAGGGGAATAACAACCTTCAAATGGAACAGCACAAGGGGCTGAAGTGCATTGCGCTGGGCCGGTGACGTTTCGAGACAGACCACCCTGCCACCGGGCTTGACCACGCGCATTTGTTCCTCAAAAGCCCGGCGCACATCTATCACGTTCCGCACCAGATACCCTGATGTTACGGCATCAAAAGTGGCGTCAGGAAAGGGCAATTGCAATGCGTCTGTGTGGCACCAGAATATCCTTTGGCCACCCGGCCTTCGACGTCCCACCTGCATCATCTGAGCGCTGAAATCCACAGCCATTACTCTTAGGGTCGCGTCGCGTCGCAGGGCCTCCAGGGCAATATCCCCTGTACCGCTACCCACATCCAGCAGAAGTCCGCCCGGTGGTAATGCTGCCGCACTAACTGCTTGCCTGCGCCAGGCTCTATCCTGCCCCAAAGCCATGAAACGGTTCATCAGATCGTACCTGTCCGAGATTTGTCCAAACATCTCACGTACGCATGCAGCCCGATCAGGCCCTCCAAGAGGTGTCACGTTGTTATTGCTCCTCAATAGAAAAATGTTTGTAAGCGTTCACAGGTTCTGAGTTCACCGTTCTGAGTTACCTTTCTTTCAATGACCTTGCGAGTTAGCTCCCGGACCATCTGCCATGCCACAATATCCTTAAATCGTTCTATTCTCGTGCGTTTTTCATAACTTCTCAATAAATTCGGGCTGCATTAATAAAATCCCCCTCAATCCCCCTTTGCAAAAGGGGGAACCAGTCGGAATGCCCGGACTTATTGAGATGTTACCGTTTCTTCTTCAGACCTCATGAGCCAATGGTTCAGATTCGCGGTAATCCTACAATCTTTGAACCTTGAACCTTTGAACTCTGAACCCTTGAACGGTTACAAATATTTTTTGTGTAAAGCGGTTAGCTTTTTTGACAGAGGCAGGGGTTACTCGAGATCCCCAGCATCATATTCCATATAAAACCGGTAAAAAGCAGCCAGCACCAGGGAGTGGGTGATTTCTCCTTCTCTAATCAGGCGGGGGATTTCCGAAATGGGACGGAGCAGGACTTCGATGTCCTCTTTGTCATCCTGCTGCTGCTCTCCGGCAAGAAAAACGTCTCTCGCAAGGAAGGTGTAACACTGGTTGTTCTGTATGGCCGGGTTTGGGTGAACGCTGCCAAGAGGGATCATCTCAGAGGTCTGATACCCTGTTTCTTCACGTAGTTCTTTCACTGCTGCTTCTTCAGGGGTATCATTGTTTTCCACGAGACCCCCCGGAATTTCCAGGGTGACACTCCGGGTGCCGTGACGGTATTGGCGGACCATAACCACCTTATTTTCAGGAGTGAGTGGGATAACATTTACCCAGGGTGGGCACTCAAGAATAAAAAAATCATGCTCTTGGCCTGTACGGGGTGATACGGCGTGGTCTGTTCTAAGACTGAAGACGCGATATGATTTGTCCCGGTTGCTTGAGTTCAGTTTCCACGGTTTCGGGGGCATTCTGCTTCTCCTTCGAAAAAGCGATTGATATCTGATAGATCATGGCTTATTGGGATTTGTGGCAGGCTGTCCAAAAAAAACCTGCCATATCTGCTGGTCATGATCCTATTGTCCAACACAGACAATATTCCCCTATCGGAATTATTTCTGATCAAACGTCCCATGCCCTGTTTGAGTGATATAATGGCTGAAGGCACCTGGTACTCCATAAAGGGGTTCCCGCCCTGGTCACGTATTGCATCGATCCTGGCTGAGACCAGTGGCTCACCAGGTGAATCAAAAGGTAGCTTATCTATGATCAGACAGCTCAAGGATTCTCCCGGCACATCGACGCCCTGCCAAAAAGAGGCTGTGGCCAGAAGTACCGAGTTGATATCCTGCTTGAATTCATATAATAGGACCGAGCGCGGTGCATCCCCCTGTTTTTGAAGGGTATATGGAATTTTCCCCTCCAGGATCTGAAAGACAAGGTTTAGGTTGTGATAACTGGTAAAGAGAACCAGGGCACGGCCATTTGTTCGTTCAAGAATATCAGCAATTCGTTTTGCAGCCTCTGGGGCGAAATCGGGCGTATTCGGGGTGGGTAGATCTTTCGGAATATACATCAGGGTCTGGTTATTGAAGTCAAAGTGTGAGGGATAGTTGCCCTCCAAACTCTCAGCCGGGAGGCCCAGGCGCGTGCGGATATAGTCAAAGGTTTTGTTCGTGGAAAGGGTTGCGGAAGTGAATACCACCGTTTGCACCTTTTCATACAGGAGGTCATTCATCCGATCGGATATGTCAAGTGGGGATGCGTGAAGCACCATGCTCCTTTTTCGCTTTTCATACCAGTTTAACCAGTTGGTATTTCTTTTTTTGAGGATTTCATCCAGCAGATCGTCCATTTCTGTGGCCCGAGCCACCATTGACTGGAGCACGGGATGGTCCAAACCCTTGAAATTTGCTTTTTCCCGTAAATATTTGAGCCCGCGGCGTATTTCCCTTGCCGGCCCCTTCCGTATGACCGAGACGGTCTCATGGTCAAGCCGGCCTTTGTCCCCATAAGCATTAAAGAACGCCCTTAAGTTTTCCGATCCGGTCTTTATTATATTCAAGTGTTGTTTCAGCTTCCCTTTGTCTATACCTGACAGGTCCTTTGTTCCTTTTTCCAGATCACTGACCAACTCCATTAGTTGGTTGGTACTCAGGGCCTCTCCCAGATATGCGGTTGCAATTTCCTCAACAGTATGGGCCTCGTCAAACACGGCAACCTGGAACCGGGGAATTACCTCACCAAACCCGCCTTTTTTGACTTTCAGATCGGCAAAAAACAGGTAATGGTTTACAATAATAATTTTCGCTTTGGCGGCTCTACTGCGGAGCCGGCCCAAAAAGCATTCATCCAAATGCATACACTCCGAGCCGAGACACTGATCTGATGTCGATGAAAGCGCATCCCAAAGTGCGTCATCGTCTGCCATCCATGAAAGCTCCGAGCGATCAGCAAATTTTGTTTTTTTGAGCCATGCCTCAAACCTTTGCCTCAGCTTTCCCATCCCTGTTTTCAAAAAAGAAGATTGTGAAAAGAATTGATGATACTTGTGGAGACACAGGTAGTTCTTTCTCCCCTTCATTATCATGGCATCAATATCCAGGTTGGTGGCCTTCCGCAGAAGAGGAATGTCCTTATGAAAGATCTGCTCCTGGAGATTCTTGGTTCCCGTAGAAACCACCGCCTTTTTACCGCTCAATATAAGTGGCACAAGATACCCGAAGGTCTTTCCGGTGCCAGTGCCTGCTTCCACGATGGCGGGGGCCCTTTTTTGAAGGGCCTCCTGGATAAGAAGGGCCATCTGCATCTGCGAGGCCCTGAACTCAAAGCCATCCAGGGATCGGGCCAGCAGGCCGTCCGGTCCCAGGATGTCTTCTATGGTGAGAGGAGAATTCGGCATGGGGCAAATATAGTAGGGGAAGAGAAGTCAGTCAATGCAGAAACAGCGATGTTAAGCGAACAAACTTGATGAACTCGTGAAAAGTCCGATTTAGACGGTTTCGTAAAAAGTTCAAATTCAAGGCGTGTCCCGCTAAAGCGGGATAATCATGAGGCGTACTTATCGTACGTTGAATGATTACGAAATGTAGCACAACGTCCCGCTGAACTGAAGCGGGAGGCTTTTTACGAGACCGTCAAACTTTGTACAACAAATCCATATACCTATCAAGCAGATCTCCCACAACGCCCCTGTCAGGTATGATGGCAGCCATGCCGTACACGGGAGCCATACCGCCTTTCACATGGGGGTTTTCCTTCACATAGGTCACGGCCGATTTCAGGTCTTTTAAAAACCTTTCTGCAACTCCCGGGCGGGTGTGTCTCAGGGTCAAACAGATATGAACACATGGAGGCCTGTGGAGGCCGTTTAAGCTCCATTTCCTCCCGGCCATGTAATCCATGATCTTGTAAATATCCAGGGTCTCCGAGCCGAACGCTATGACCCAGAGCGGATCGCCCAGTATGTAGAGATCCGGCATTTCTTTGATCCCCTTTTTTACAAAAGACGCGGTTTTCAGTATTTCCCCGGCGGCTTTCATGTATCCATCCTTTCCCATGGCCAGCATGGCCGCCCAGCAGGCAGCGCTCAGGGCACCCGGTCGACTTCCGGCAAATGTAGGGGAGAAATAGAGTCCCCCAGGCCAATCTGTTGCCTTGTAATATTGATAATGACGCAGTTCCAGCCCCCGATACAGAATGACAGACGTTCCCTTTGCCGCATACCCGTATTTATGGGTATCTGCGGAGAGTGACGTAACGCCGGGGAGCCTGAAATCGAAGAGAGGAATATCATACCCTTGCTCTTTAGCCCACGGGAGAATAAACCCGCCTAAACACGCATCCGTGTGAAATCCGACACCTCTTTCTCTCGCCATCTCTGACAATTCCTCGATTGGGTCAATGATGCCGTGTGGAAACGAGGGTGCCGATCCTACTATTACTATGGTGTTTTTTGTCATGGCTTTTCTGGCGGCAGACACATCTGCCTTATAATCACTATCAACAGGGATACGAACGATCTTTATGTTAAAAAACTGCCCGGCCTTTTCAAAGGCGGCATGGGCTGTGTTGGGGATGATCATTTCTGGTTTGGTGATCCCTTTTGTCTCCCGCGCCCAGTCCCGATATGTCTTCATGGCCAGCAAAATACTTTCCGTTCCCCCCGAAGAAACAACTCCGCATATCTCTTCATCAGAATCCGGACCTTTACTGACTCTATCCGCACCCAGCATGTTCGCGGCCATGGAAACCACTTCGGACTCGTACTTGGCACAGCTCGGCCACAAATCAGAATGAAGGGGATTACTCTGTGAATTGATGGCATATACCCTGTTTAGGAATTGTATGTGTTTATCATCGCCGTGATACACAGCGCCCGAAGCATACCCGTCTTTCCATTTTGACTCCTCCACAGACCCCATGGTTTCCATGTCCTTTATTATTTCATCCTTGTCACGGCCGGTCTCAGGTAGATGTGAAAAGGAAATTGAACGTTCCTTGTAAGGCTTTATCACACCCTCCAGATCCTTCATGATGTCGTCATATTCTTTTTGTATCTTTTTATTAACAGAGGGTATGGCCTTAATAGTTTTGAACACCCAGGAAGCAATGCGGGGATTCATTCGGCCAATGCCGCTTTCTAAGATTTTCTTTATATCCATCTGTGCCTCCTTGAATGCACGAATTTACGATACAAGACATTAAATCCTATTCAATTTCTTATAGGTTCTTTTATTGTTCTTGTAGATAGAGAGAAATGCCTTAAACAATTCGTCATAGATCTTGCGGTTTTCCGGATTCGGTTTATAGGTGTTGGCTATTTCGGTAAGTCCAGGGATATCATTGAAGCTGAGGTATCCCAAAGAAACAGCACCCAGGAATGCAGCACCTCGAAGGTTTGCCTGAACGGGGTCCCTGACCTGCTTAATGGTCCGGTCAAAAACATCAGCATGAATCTGGCACCAAACATTGGAATTGGCACCGCCGCCAATCATCCTGATTGGATCTATTCGCCGTTTGATAAACTTCTCCACATATCGGAGCAGCCATTTTCCATTGTAGGCCACTCCCTCGAAAACGGCCCTTATGAAATCCCCCCGTGTGGTTTTCAAAGACTGGTTGAAAAATCCGGCTCGAACAGAAGAGTTGTCTATGGGTGTCCGTTCTCCATAAAGCCAGGGCGTAAAAATAACCTTGTTGCTTCCAGCGGGGACCTTTTCCACGATCCTGTCAAAGATCTTGTAAATGTCCGAGGGTTTTGCCCCTGCCGGTAATTCATCATCGCCATACAGGATATTATCCCTCAGGAAGTTCAGGCAAGCGCCGGCCGTTTCCTGCTCATTGGCGACAAAATACCTTTGGGGAATTGCCGATGGAAGGGATGCCATGTTGTGGAATATATCCGTCTTCTTGAACGGCACATGGCATGTAAGCCAGGATGACGTTCCGATGTAAAGGTGTCCCTCATAATCCCGTACAGCGCCGGACCCAATTGCCGCGCTTGGGATATCAGGAGTTCCCATTACAACCTTTAAATCCCTCCTTAACCCCAGTTCATCAGCAATCTCTTTCCTGACCGGGCCAAGTATGTCAACTGCGCGTTTAAGCTCTGGAAACTTTTCACGGTCAATGGTTGATAGATTGATTAAATCATTATTATATGCCACATTTGCGATGTTCCTGTTATCGGTCACCCAGTGAAGGGCGATAGAGTCGAAAGAGGCGGCGAATCTGCCGGTAAACCGGAGATTTATGTAGTCTTTTGGTTCGAGAAACTTGTAAGTCTTTTTGTATACCTCGGGATGTTGGCTTTTTATATATAATATATGGGCAATGGGATCCTTACCCGAATGGGTAGGCACGCCCCCGGTCAATCTGATCCATTTCAACAATTTCAAGACATTGTAACCTTCAAACCTGATCAATCCATCTGTTATTTCCTTGACGTACCGGCCACCCCGAGAGTCCATCCAGATGATGGCATTGGTCAGATGGTTGCCTCCCCTGTCCACAGCAACTGTCCCTGACCACTGGGACGTGCAACAGATTGCCACAATATCGTCAACGGGAACCAATCCCTTGCCAAGCAGTCTCTTCATGGTATCTTTTATGGCATCCCACCAATCATCAGGTCTCTGCTCTGCCCCTCCGTTTGGTAAAAGGAGAACCGGTGTTTCCTCAAACTCCCAATTGACAACTTCTCCGAACGTAGAAACCAGGGCGGACTTGGGTCCTGAAGTCCCAAGATCAATTGCGATGATGTATTTGTCAGAATTCGTTGACATATAACCTAAACCTTGTCTATCAGCCCCTTTTCCTGATAATAATGTTCTTGTAGCATATTTGTAACACATGAAAAAATAATTGAAAAGAAGTGGAAGGGAGAAATGGCTGTTAAAACAAACATTTTTAGAGAATATGACATCCGAGGTGTTGTACCTGATGAGTTAAACAAAGACATAGTTCACCTTCTGGGCCTTGCCATGGGAACTTACTACAATGACAAAGGTGCCGGGCGGATATCTCTGGGCCGTGACTGCCGCTTGAGCTCTCCTGATCTGTCAAGTTGGCTCATTGAGGGGCTCATGGAATCTGGCGTGGAGGTTGTGGATGTGGGGATGGTCCCTACGCCGCTCCTTTACTTTTCCCTCCACCAACTGCAGGTGGACGGTGGGGTTCAGATCACTGGCAGTCATAATCCACCGGAATTCAACGGCTTCAAGATTTGCCTGGGTAAAGCTTCTATTTTCGGTGAAGAGATCCAGAAGATCAGGAAGATTATAGAATCAGATGATTTCAGACAGGGGCATGGAAAACTGGAGAAGGCCGATATGGTTGATCCTTATCTCCGCTACCTGGAGAAAAATATTGTGCCCGGTCCAGTCAAAAGAAGGGTCGTTGTGGATGCCGGTAATGGAGCCGGCGGTCCGGTGGGCTGCGATGTCTACAGGCGGATCGGGTTTGACGTTATTCCCCTTTTTTGCGAGCCGGACGGGAGATTTCCCAATCACCATCCTGACCCAACGCTCCCTGAAAACCTTGAGACCTTGATTTCCAGGGTGGCCGAGACCTCTGCTGACCTTGGAATTGCTTTTGATGGGGATGCGGATCGAATAGGTGTGGTAGATCAGGAGGGGAGTATTATCTGGGGAGACCAGTTGCTGATTATCTTTTCCCGGGATTTGCTCACGCGCCATCCGGGCGGTAAAATTATCGGGGAAGTAAAATGTTCACAGGTGCTGTACGACGATATCGAGAAACACGGTGGACAGCCCATCATGTGGAAGGCCGGTCATTCCCTTATCAAGAGCAAAATGAAAGAAGTGGGCGCGCTGTTAGCCGGGGAGATGAGCGGGCACCTCTTTTTTTCCGAGAGGTACTTTGGTTATGATGATGCCATCTATGCGGGCGCTCGGCTTCTGGAGATCCTCTCTAAAACTGAGAGATCCCTTAAAGAGCTTTTGGCTGATATTCCGAGGATGGTGAACACCCCGGAAATCCGCATGGATTGCCCTGACGATAAAAAATTTCAGGTGGTGGCTGAGTTGGTCGAGGAGTTCAAAAAAGATTATATGGTGATCGATGTGGATGGGGCCAGGGTGCTCTTTGATGAGGGCTGGGGTTTGGTAAGGGCCTCCAATACCCAACCGGTTTTAGTGCTCCGTTTTGAGGCGAAAGATGAAAGCGGCCTTGAAAAAATCGGAAATATTTTTATGGACAAGGTGAAAAGTCGATTGTAATAAGGGCTCGGCAAAAAAATAATCCCGCCTGGGCGGGACAGAATTGGCGCCCAGATTCATGTTAGATTTATTTATTTTTTTCTTTTGGTCGCCTAATGTACTACCCTGATTGAGTGATGCTCAATTAGGTGGTATTGGGTATTGGTTTTAAGG